>CAMBPQ010000128.1 GCA_945869735.1 Planctomicrobium piriforme | reverse complement strand
TCTCTCTCACCATGATTGTGACGCGCGGCGATCACCGGCGTCCAATCTCGATTGCCGAAGCGGTCACGACCCATGCCGTGGCCGTCACAGCGATGTCGATCAGCCGCGAGGCGGCCGCGCCTCCGACGACGGCCGTGAGCCGTGTTGCCCGCATTGGATCCGCGGCATCGCTTGCCAGGATCCGGTACTCACCGGCCTCGACCCTGCAGGCGAAGCCACGACCCCCAGACACCACCCCTGCCTCGTGATCGAGCCACGCAAGTCGGTGGGCCGGCAGCTCGACGGCTGCGATCGGCGGCCCTCCGGGCCGGGGGATTTCCGGCAGTCGCCAAGTGCGGCAGGCGTCACCTGCTTCGAGCAGGAGGTCGTAATGCTGGCCCGTGGGATCATCCGGGGCGCCGGTGTGCTCAAGCAGGATAAACCGAGGCATCGTGTCAGTAGTCGTCGCCGCCGGCCGTGGCCGAGGAACGTGGCAGCGTCAGCGGCTTCGGCTTGTGACGGACCGCCCGGCGGGCGTTCTCGTCACGCAGCCGCTCGACCGCGGCATCGAGGCTCATGGCGCCGAGATCCCCGTCGATGCGGTCGCGGAGGCTCACCGTGCCGGCCGCCTCGTCCCGCGGGCCGCACACCACCATCATCGGGATCAGCTCGAGCTGCGCGGTGCGAACTTTGGCGCCGAGTTTTTCCGCCGCGAGATCGAGACCGGTCCGCAGGCCCGCGGCCTCAAACCGCGCCTTCACCTGCCGGGCGTAGGCCTCGCTCTTCTCGCTCACCGGGATCACCCGCACCTGCTCGGGGGCGAGCCACAGCGGGAACGCGCCGGCGAAGTGCTCGATTAGCACGCCGACGAACCGTTCCATGCTGCCCAAGGGCGCACGGTGGATCATCACCGGCTGGTGCTTGGCATTGTCGGCGCCGATGTATTCGAGATCGAACCGCTCGGCGCTGGGCAGGTTGTAGTCGAGCTGCACCGTGCCGAGCTGCCACTCGCGGCCGAGAGAGTCGTTGATGACGAAGTCGATCTTGGGGCCATAGAAGGCAGCCTCGCCCGGCTCCGGCTCGCAGCCCGGCAGGTTCATGCGGCGGGCCACACGCTCGATCGCCGCTTCGGCCTCGTCCCACCGCTCCGGCGGGCCGACGTATTTGTCGCTCTTCGGGTCGCGGAACCCGAGCCGGACGCGGAAGTTGTCGAACGACAGGCTCTCCAAGACCTTGAGCGTGAAGTCGATGCAGCCCTCCACCTCCTGCTCCACCTGCGCAGGCATGCAGAAGATGTGTGCGTCGTCCTGCGTGAAGCCGCGGACCCGCGTCATCCCGCCCAACTCACCCGACTGCTCGTAGCGGTAGACCGTGCCAAACTCCGCGAGCCGCAAGGGGAGATCCTTGTAGCTACGGGGTCGTGCCTTATAGATCATCGTGTGGTGCGGGCAGTTCATCGGCTTGAGCAGGTACTGCTCGTCGTCGCTCATCACAATCGGCTTGAACTGGCTGTCGGCGTAGTAGGGATAGTGCCCCGAAATCTTGTAGAGGTCGACCTTGCCGATGTGGGGCGTGTAGACCGGCTCGTAGCCCCGGGCGGCGAGTTCCTCGCGGACAAATGACTCGAGCGTGGCCCGCACGGTCGCTCCCTTGGGCATCCAGAGCACGAGCCCCGAACCCACCAAGGGGCTGGTGGTGAAGAGATCGAGCTGCTTGCCCAACACCCGATGGTCGCGCTTGCGTGCTTCCTCCAGCGCCGCGAGGTGCGTGTCGAGGTCGGCCTGCGTGAACCAGGCGGTGCCGTAGAGTCGTTGGAGCTGGGCGTTGTTGGCGTCGCCTTTCCAGTAGGCGCCGGCGATGCTCGTGAGTTTGAAGGCGCCGATGCAGCCGGGGCTCGGCACGTGCGGCCCGCGGCAGAGATCGACAAACTCCCCCTGCCTGTAGAAGGAGAGGGTGGGATGCTCGGCGAGGCCGGTTTCGATGTGCTCGACCTTCAGCGGCTGGGCGAGGTCGCGGACGATCTCCACGGCCTTCGCCCGCGGCACCTCGACCCGCTCGAAAGTCTCGTCGGCCTCGATGATCCGCCGCATCTCGGCCTCGATCGCCGGCAGGTCATCGTCGGTGATCGGCCGCGAGGCTCGCATGTCGTAATAGAAGCCCTCGCCCACAGTGGGGCCGAAGGCGAGTTCCACGTCCTTAAAGAGCCTCGTCACCGCCCGGGCCATGATGTGGGCCGCGGAATGCCGCATCACGGGCAGCGCCCGGGGGTCGCCGGCGTAGAGCGGTTCGAGCTCGACCGTGCCGTCGGCCGGCAGCGGCGCGTCGAGGCCCACCGTCTTGCCGTCGAGCACCGCGGCGATCGGCCGGAGGGCCGCTTTTTTTCCGGATGCGACGGCTGTGACGGTGTTCAGGGCATCGGCCACGCGGTCAGCCGCGGGAGAGTCGTGGACGGTGCCATCGGAAAGGCGGACGTGGAGCATGGTGGGGGCGTGCGAGAAGGGTGGCTGGGCCGGAAAGGGGAGAAAAATGGAGCGTATCCGCGCCGTCACGGGAGCGACAAGCGGAGTATGGTCGTTTCAGGCTCCGCCCCTCTGCGTCGCTTGACTCGTTCCGATTCACGCGCGAGACTCTGGTGGTTGGTTTCCCGGGCGATTAGCTCAGTTGGTTAGAGCACTAGCTCGACAAGCTAGGGGTCATAGGTTCGAGTCCTATATCGCCCATTATTTCGTTTTGCAGCGGTTCGCACATTCTGGCGTTTCCTGCCGGTTTGTCCCAACTCGTGCGAGCCGCTGCTGCTGGCGGCGATCATCGGGAAGTGGCCGAGCGACCTGCCCCCCGCAACGAGGCCAAGGTGCTGATCGAGCGTTGGCGAAAGGCCCACAATGTTGACGGCGGTTGAAAACGGCGGCGCGGGGCGGTCGAAAATGGTGGCGCTGGGTGGTACCAATCTTTCCTGAGTCCGTGGGGTGTCGCGGTTGGTTCGGTCCCCTTGTCAGTCCGACCGTCTTCGTCGCCGCTTGGCATCCTGGAGACGGTAGCTCTCGCCCTTCGTTCCAGTTCTCGGTCCATCCGGGGTTTTCATGGGCAGAGCGGTAAACGGCCGCCGCGCAGGGCGATCACATCTGTGGTCTGGACGGGGTTTGTGGAGCGGGAGCCACCAGGCCTTTGAGCGTCCGCGGGCGAACCAATCCGGCACCGTCTCGATGCGACC
>CAMBPQ010000127.1 GCA_945869735.1 Planctomicrobium piriforme | reverse complement strand
GGCACCATCAACGGACGGCCAGTCGTCGTGCTCTGCGAGGTGAAGACCAACATCTCCGAGTCGGAGGTCCGCGGGTTTCTGCGGATCGCCGAACGCGTGCGCAAGGCACTCAGGCAGGAGACCGGCGAAGCCGACGTGCGGCCGCTGTTCTTCGGTTACCGGGCCGCGGTGGTGACCCAGAAAATGATCACTTCCAGCGACGCATGGCTCGTCTTCCCCCGCGGCCTCGTGAACGCTGCTTGACGAGCCTGGGATGAGCCCTCGGCCCGGCGGCGATCGCCCGGGGCCCACGCCCTCCGGCTTTCACGCAACGAGCACTCGAGCCTGGGCAGCGACCGTGATCCACGTAAGCCGTTGCCGGCATACGACTTCGTGCCATAGGCCGGCCGCTCGACTCACCGACAGCGGGCGGCAAACCGATGCGATCCTTATACTCCCGTCAGGGTTTCGCCCTCCGGAAGAGCACCTATGGGACGCAGTTCGTTCTCACGCGGCGTCGATCGCCGTGGGTTTCTCACCGTCGGAGCCGTCGGGGGCCTCGGCCTTTCGCTCGGCGAGTTCCTGCGGCTCGACGCCGCGCGGGGTGAGGCCAATCCGGGCACGCCTCCCAAGCAGGCCACCGCCTCGTCGGTGATCTACATCTACCTGCCCGGTGGGTTTGCCCAGCAGGAGACGTTTGATCCCAAGCCGCATGCCCCGGTGGACTACCGCGGGCCGCTGGGCAGCATCGAGACCACGCTTCCCGGCGTGCGCTTCGGCGAGCTCCTGCCGCACACGGCGAAGATCGCCGACAAACTCGCGATCTGCCGGTCGATGACCCACGGCGAGGCGGCCCACGAGCGGGGCACGCACAACATGTTCACGGGCTACAAGCCGAGCCCCGCGCTCCAGTATCCAAGTTTCGGTTCGGTGATCTCGCATGAGTTCGGCCCACGGGAAAACCTACCGGCCTACGTCTGCATCCCCAACCAGCCCAACGAGTTTGCCGGCTCCGGATATCTCTCCAGCGCCTACTCGGGCTTCAGCCTCGGGGCCGATCCCGCCGACGGCTCGTTCAAGGTTCGCGACCTGAACCTACCCGAGGGCATCGACGGGGCACGGTTTGACAAACGACGCCGGATGCTCGACGTCGTCAATGATCACTTTCGCCAGCATGAGAAGAGCGACTCGCTCGACGCGCTCGACACCTTCTACCAACGGGCCTACGGCTTGATCAGTTCGACGAAGGCCCAGGAGGCTTTCGACCTGAAAAAGGAGCCCGACGCCCTCAAGGACGAATACGGCCGCAACCAGGCCGGCATGCGGATGCTGATGGCCCGCCGACTCGTCGAGTCCGGCGTGCGGTTCGTCACGCTCACTTACGGCGGCTGGGACCACCACGACAACATCGAGAAGAACATGCGGTCGCAGACCCCGGCCTTCGATCAGGGCTTCGCCACGCTGATCCGCGATCTCGATCGCCGCGGTCTGCTCGCTTCCACGCTCGTCTGCGTGGGCACCGAGTTTGGCCGGACGCCTAAGCTCAATCCCACCGCCGGCCGCGACCACTGGCCCAAGGTGTTTTCGATCGCCATGGCCGGCGGCGGCATCAAGGGAGGCATCGTGCACGGCTCCAGCAACGCCACGGCCAGCGAGCCTGAAAACGACCCGCTCACCGTCGAGGACTGGGCCACCACGATCTACGACCGGCTCGGCATCGACGCCCGCAAGGAGCTGATGGCCCCGGGGGCACGGCCGGTCGAGATCGTCGACGGTGGCAAGGTCGTCTCGCAACTGATCACGTGAGGCACGCATGATGCCGTTCACCGGGGCCGTGAAGGGCTGCCCATGCCCTGTCGCCGAACGTTCACTACGGCCATCCTGGCCTTCGCTCACTGCACGCCGGCTACGCTTCGCCATCCATGGCTCCGCTTGCCGCCGAGCCCGGCTCCCAGGGCACGGGCAACCCTTCACTCGCGTTGCGGTGGTGTTCGCGGTTCTCGCGGGCCTCGTTTCGTCCGCGCTCGCCTCGGCGCCGAGCCTCTCGCTGATCCTGCCCCGCGGAGTGCAGCGCGGCGGTGACCGCGAACTCGAGTTCCGGGGTGAACGGCTCGGCGACGCGCAGGAAATCTTCTTCTACGGCGACGACCGCCTCGCCGTGAAGTCGCTGACCTCGGGCACCGATGAGAAATCGTTCAAGGCGGTAATCCATGTGCCCGAGTCGTGCCCGGCCGGCGAGCAGATCGTCCAGGTTCGCACGAAGTCGGGCATCTCGGAGTATCGGTCGTTCTGGGTCGGCGTGCTGCCCGTGATCGATGAGGTCGAGCCCAACAGTTCCTTCGACACCGCGCAGGCCGTACCCCTTGGCCACACGATCCACGGCATCGTCACCACGGAAGACGTCGACTGCTTCGCGGTCGAACTCAAGAAGGGCCAGCGGCTCGCCGTGGAAGTGGAGGGCCTGCGGCTGGGCAGCCACCGCTTCGACCCCCACATCGCGATCCTCGACGCCAAACGGTTTCAACTCGCCGCCGCCGACGATTCGCCCACGACGCTCCAAGACGGGATTCTCTCGCTCCTCGCCCCCGAGGATGGCCGCTACGTCGTGCAGATCCGCGAAGCCTCCTACGGCGGCGACGACAGCTCCCGCTACCGGCTGCACATCGGCGGCTTCCCGCGACCCACGGCCGTCTTCCCAGCCGGCGGCAAGGCGGGCGAGAAACTGAAGGTGACGTTCCTCGGTGACGCCTCGGGACCGATCGAGCGTGAGATCGAGGTGCCGGCAGGTCCGGTAGGTGGCACCCACCGACTGGTCGCCGCGGACGAGGGCGGCATCTGCCCCTCTCCCCTGCCCTTCCGAATCTCGGCCCTCGGCAACGCGCTGGAACAAGAGCCGAACGACGAGATCGCCGGGGCAACGGCGGCCGATGTGACGACCGCGTTCAACGGCACGATCGACAAGCCCGGCGACGTCGACCATTTTCGTTTTGCCGCCAAGAAGGGGCAGACGTTCGACGTGGAGTGCTTCGCCCGCCGGCGGCGGTCGGGCCTCGACCCGGTCGTGATCGTGCTCAAGGCGGACGGCGGCAACGTGGCGGGCAACGACGATGCGAAGGGGCCCGACTCCGCCGTCCGCTTCGAGGCGGCCGACGACGGCGAGTATCTCGTCCGCGTGAAGGACCACCTCGGCCGCGGGCAAGCCGATTTCACCTACC
>CAMBPQ010000126.1 GCA_945869735.1 Planctomicrobium piriforme | reverse complement strand
CGCGGGAGAAGCCATCCTGGCCTTCTTCCGCTTGCGAACCTCCGGTTCGAAGTGAGCCGGCTCCTGCCGGCCGTCTCCTGGCAGCCGGATGTCGCCGCCGCAACTGGGGCACTGGAGCGGAAACTCCTCCCCCATCCGCGCGATCAGTTAGAAATAGCCTGGGTCGGGTGCCCTCAGGGGCGGATGGCGGTTCCCAAAACACGCCACACTTCTGCCGGACTTGTACGCCCCTCGCGCACCAGCGAGCCCGCCTGCATGAACATCGGTGTCATGCCGTTGTCGATCGCGATCCGATAAAGCTCGCGGCTGTCTGCCTTTCGGAGGATCGCCCTCCCGATGTGATCGTTTCGCACGTCGAGGAATTCGCTGATCATGGCCCTGCCGCGGTACCCTGTGCCATTGCATTGCGGGCATCCTGTCGGCACTCGGGCGCGATCAACCTCCATGCCGAAGAAGTCGGCTGGATCCGTCGACTCGCGGGCGCACTGCTTGCACAGCGTCCGCAGCAGCCTCTGCGTGACGACCGTGATCAGCCCGCTCCGCACGAGGAACGGCTCGATGCCCATCTCGATCAGCCGCGTGACGGCGCCGGCAGACGTGTCGGAGTGGAACGTAGCCAGGAGCAACTGGCCCGTGAGCGAGGCTTGGATCGCAAACTCCGCCGTGTCGCGGTCGCGAATCTCGCCCACCATGATCACTTCCGGATCCTGACGCATCAGTGAACGAAGGCCCATCTTTAGGTCGAAACCCGAAGCCTGGTCCACCTGGCTCTGCGCGACCCCCGCGACAGGAACCTCGATCGGGTCTTCGATCGAGACGACGCTGCGCGAACCATTGGTGGAGGTGACGATGTGCCGCAGGCAGGCGTAGAGCGTCGTCGATTTTCCGCTCCCGGCCGGGCCGGAGATCAGCATCGCCCCGCTGGTCTCGACGAGGGCGTCGCGGATGCGGGCCGTCAACTGCGGCGGGTTGCCCAGTTCCTCCAGACCGGAGAGTTCACGGTGATGGCCAAAAAATCGCAGCACGACTCGCTCCCCGTGCAGGGTCGGAAACGTGCTGACGCGGATTTCCCGGCCGTGCCTAGGATTCGCGATGCGACCCTCCTGGGGCACGTCGTTCTGGTAGGTGAGCAGGTCGGCGAGAATCTTGAGCCGTGCGGCGATTGATGATGACGTCCCGGGAGCAACCGCCGCCACGGGTTGCAGCACTCCGTCGTGCCGGAATCGCACGTCGATTCCTTTCTCGACGGGCTGAAGGTGCATGTCGCTCGTGCCGACTGCGTTGGCGAAGTCGAGCAGGGCGTCCACAGCATCGGTCGCGTATGCCGGCAACGATGGATTCATGGACGCCAGGCGACGGCGGACCGAATCCAACGGCCCGCTCAGATCACCACCGGGCCGTCCCGACGAGGCGGCGGGCGGGGAAACGGGGGTCGAGAGCACGGCCGGCCCAGCACCCGTCGGCGACATTTCGTTCATACGCGTGGTCTTTGCATCATCTGCTCGATTGTGTCGGGCTTGATCTGGGAGACGTAGTTGCCGAACAGCCTGAAAATCATCACCACCAACAGGGCGGCGACGGCGACCCAGACGATCGACGAGGAAATTTGCGTGATCATCGACATCGCGAACTTCACTCGCATTCGTATCACGCGGAAATGCTTGTCGAGTGTCTCCGCCAGCCTGCCCGACTCCTCGCCGAGAGCAACGGCATCGATGGTGTCGGGTGAGAAAAGTTTGGTGTCCCGGAGGACTTCGTGCATTTCCCGACCCTGGCGAATTGCTGCACAGGCACCCTCTGCCTTGTCTTTGAAGGCGTGGGAAGCGGAGCTCTTGAAGCTCAGGGCAATGGCGTTCGCGGCGGGCACACCCGATTCGACAGCGAGCGCGAGCGATTGCACGAATCGCGCTTCATCGAACGTCAGAAGTGCCCGCCCAAGGACCGGGACGTGAACCAGCCAGTCGCCGATGAGGGCCAGCCTGCCATTGCGCATGAGAATCCACAACACCGTGACCACCGCCGCAGCCCCCAGGACCCAGCCCCAGAAGATCGCCAAACCGCGTGCTCCGGCCAGCCCGATGCCAAGCAGGTCGGCTGCCTCCGGCGACTCGGGCGCGATCACGGAGGGAACGTAGATGAGTATCGACACCACGGCGAGCGCCAGGGCCAGTTGGATCATCGGCCAGACGATCGACCCCCGAAACTGGTCCTGGAGTTCGGCAACCTGCTTGTAGTGATCGGCCATCCGATCGAGAACATGCTCCAGCCGACCGGACTCCTCGCCGACCTCGATCAGCCGATGGAAGTTCGGCGGAAAGTAGTTGCCTTGTTCGCGGATCGCCTCCGTCAGCGACGCCCCTTGGCGAATGCGATCTGCGACCGACCGCATATGCCGGCCGTGTTGGCTGCGGGCATCACCGGCCTCCCGCTCGAAGATCCGAAAAGGGTCATGGCCGACGTCGAAGGCCACGCCCACGCGTTCGCACAGCAAGCCCAAGTCGCGATTGCTGATCCGGTTGATCATGAAGGTGATGGGCGGCCCGAGAAAGCCTGACGACGTGCCAAGACCGCAGAATGTAGGACTTCCTGTGTGGGAAGTGTGACGATCGGGTGAGAAACGCATGAGCGTGTGACGTTTGGCCGTATAATCACGTCGACTAGTGGCACGAACAACCACACGGCTGGCCGGGCGGTTGCCCGGGTTGGCCGACACGCTCGAGCATCACGGTGGGTTCGCCGAAGTGGTCGCCAGTCTCCACGCGGGGCACGGCGGCACGATCGGCGGAACCTGGGGATCGGCGTCTGCGCTCGCGGCGGCGGCGCTGGCGAATCAACTCGCCCGATCGGCCCGCGGTGCCGACGCCGTGCTTGTCGTCGTGCTTCCCCACGCCGACGAGGCGGATGCCTTCTGCGACGACCTCGCGCTCTTCACGACGAAGCCCGTGGCCCTCCTGCCCGCGCTCGAGAGCCTCGACGACGAATCGCTCGCCGACGACCCGGCCGCCGCGGCGCGGCTGGCGCTCGTCAAACGCCTCACGGTGCCGCCGCCGGTTGTTCGAGGACGGGCCGAAGCCTGTCCTGAACCAATCGTGGTCACGAGCATCCAGGCCCTCCTCGCGCCGCTCGCCGACCCGCGCGAGATCGAGGCCAGCACCCGCCGGCTCGAAGTAGGCGGCCGGCTCGATCCGCTCGAACTTGCCGACTGGCTCGCAGCCCGCGGCTGGCAGGCGGCCGACGCCATCGACCGCCCCGGCACGTTCGCCCGGCGCGGCGGCATCGTCGATCTCTTCGCCGTCGACTGGGACAGGCCCGTGCGCATCGAGCTCTTCGGCGACGAAATCGAATCGCTGCGGACGTTCGACACAGTGACCCAGCGGAGCGTCGATACGCTTCAATCGATCGACCTCACCGCACTCGGCGTGGGCGCGGCGACGCGGCGCACGCACCTCGCCGACATCCTGCCAAAAGGATAAGGAAAGCCCGGCCAATGGCACTTCGTCAACGGTCTTCCGGCTGACGGACGACTCGTGAGCTGCGCGATCGGTCGTTTCGGCCGTCCGGATGCAATTTCGCCAAAACGCCGCGCATTACCCTGCGGTGGCGTTTTTCTCTCGTCGGCGCAGACCGCGTCCCAGTCTGCCGTTCCCGGGGCTTCGACGCCTCGTGTCCGACGCCGGTCAAAGGCTGTGGATGTCGATCGAGGGCAGCTCGTCGGGCGAGGGTTGAAAGACG
>CAMBPQ010000125.1 GCA_945869735.1 Planctomicrobium piriforme | reverse complement strand
GCGCTGGCGCTTGGGGCTTCCTGGCGGGAGGCGGCGCGTCGTTTGCCCGGGAAGCCCGGAGCGCAAGCGATGGGTAGACGGGTGGCGATCCGCGGCGGCGGTGCGGAGCGGGTTGGGGTGGAGGGCGTATTCCCCGCGCTCGCGCTTGGGGCTTCCTGGCGGGAGGCGGCGCGTCGTGTGCCCGGGAAGCCCGGAGCGCAAGCGATGGGTAGACGGGTGGCGATCCGCGGCGGCGCGGCTGAGCCGGTTGGGGTGGCCGGCCGCAATGCCCGGCCTCGTGGCCGGGGGCTTTCGTGCGCAAACCGGGCTGGTACCATCTTAAGTCCACTCGCCCGAGTGGCGGAATTGGCAGACGCGCAAGATTCAGGTTCTTGTCCAGGTAACTGGGTGGAGGTTCAAGTCCTCTCTCGGGCATTTGCCGGCCACGGTCACTGCGTGACGGGCACGAGCTGGATCTGGCGGATGTCGCAGGCTGCGGCCTTGGCGATGGTTTTCGGTTGCACGCGGAGCGTGTGGTCCCCTGTTTCGCCGATCGTCACGCGGCCGACGGTCCGCTGGCGAAACGCCTGAAAGCCGCCGGTGTCCTCGACGGTAAACGCGACTCGCGACGACGTCGGCTGCGCTTCATCGATCTCGATCGCCATCTCACTGCCCCCCTGGCCGGTGCCGCAGCCCTGCAGCACCTCCACGTCGAACGTACCCGGGGTGCGAACCGTAAACGTCCACTCCGCGGCGTCGGTCCGGCGCGTCCAGAAGCCTAGCGTCTGCTTCTTCTCAGCGGGCTCCCAGCGGAGCATCGTGCCGCGGACGGTGGCATCGCGGCCGTGCAGCGTCACCGTGCCATCGACCGCTTGCACCGGCGGCGTGCCCTCGCATGCGGGCGTGAGTGTGATCGCCTTGAGGTTCATGACGGCGGCTCCCACGAGCTTCGTGCACCGCACGGTCACGGGCAGATCGCCTGCGGCAGGGATCGCCACGCGGCCGAGCGGAATCGTGGCATAGCGATACCAGCTTCCTGTCGACTCGAGTCGTCCCGCCAGTTTCGCATCGCCGAGCCCGACTTCGATCTCGGTGCCCGACGGTGAGGCGGTCGAGTAGGTGAGCCGCACGTCGTAGGCTCCCCAGCGGGTGAGTTTTTGCGTCCACGACACACTGTCGCTGGCGTCTGACCAGAAGCCGATGCGATGATTGGCTGGATGCTCCTCCAGTTTCGCGTGGGTGCCGTTCACTGTGGCGGTGCGGGCCGTGAGCACGATCCGGCCGTCGTCAAACTGTCGCGTCTCGTCGGCGGTGTCGACGGCCACGGCGGCCGGTCTGGCGGCTTCGGCCGCGACAAGGGCGACGCTCGTGGTATCGGCGTCGTATTCGACCACGAGATCCTGACGATTGCCGTCCACGTCGACCGTGCCACGGACAATCTCCGGAAACCCGCGGGGCACGGCGAGCCGTCCGTCGACCGGCCAGTCTGTCACCTCGAAGGTGTATCGGCCGATCCCTGAGCGGCTGTCGTCGATCCGGCCCCATGCGGGCGGGGCGGGCTGGTCGGCTCCCACGGCCGTCGCGAGGGCGAGAAAGAACGTGCCGGTGAGCGCTGGCGTCGCTACGTCGCGGATCATCCCGAGGGTCCTCGTGGTCGTGTTGCCGGGCCGGATACGGCCGGTAGGATAGTCTCGGGGCCGTAGCTCAGTTGGTTAGAGCATCGGACTTTTAATCCGTTGGTCCTGGGTTCGAGTCCCAGCGGCCCCATTTGACGGACGTGGTTTTTGCCGCTTCGGTTTACGGCGAGTTTCGGCGGCGGGCGGAGGCAGCCTCCACTGCCCATGTCACCGCCCCCGAAATCCGCCCATCCCAGCCGCGATGGCAGCCCACCGGCCCCGGCCCGCAGTTGGGACTCGAGTTCGGCCGCCAGACTCTCGACGAGCTTCCGTTCACGGGCCAGTTCATCGGAGCAGACGGACTCCGGTGTGACGGCCCGCGTGTTCGGCTCGCTGCTCACGTGGCTGAACGATCACGAAAGCGACGTCTTCTTCATCGGCACCTGTAACGACGCCTCGAAACTTCCTCCGGAGTTTGCCCGGGCTGAACGCTTCGACAGCGTGTTTTTCGTGGACTTACCCAGCCGCCGATCAGAAGGACGCGATCTGGGGCATCTACACGCGGCACTACGGGCTGAACGCGTAGCAGGCTCGGCCCGATGGCGCCAACTGGACCGGTGCTGAGATCAAATCTTGCTGCAGGCTGGCGTCGCTCTTGGACGTGCCTTTGATCCAAGCCGCCCAGAACGTCGTACCCGTGGCTATGACCGCTGGCGACAAGATCGAGGGATTGCGCCAGTGGGCTTCCGGAAGATGCTTGTCGGCGGATCGGACTGGCGTCTATTCGCGTTCGGAAGGAGTGAGTGGCGGGCGGGTGCGAAGAGTTGTGCGGGAGCCGCAGGTGAACTGACGACGGGGCGGTATTCAACAGCAGCCCGTGTCACCCACCTTGCACTTCTCAGGCGCGAGGCAGGCGGTGTGCTTGGTGCCGAGGTAGAAGAGCAGCCCGGACGGCGTGACTTCCATGCCGCCGATGGGGTACTGCGAGATCACGCCCTCTTCGTATTCAACCTCGACGGGAAGTTCATTGGACTGGAGGAGCGGGGCGGCGATTTTCAAGATGCTCGCCAGTTTTGTTGCCTCCAGCCGGTGGTCCACGTCGTTGGCGACCCAGACCTGCAGCACGCATGTCTTTGTTGACCGCACGGTTCCGCCGCAGTCGACGAAGTCCTTCTGCACCCGCCCGACCTCCGTGATGTGGTAGTGGGCGGGAACAAAGGACTTGTCCGGTAGCATCCAGTGCATCTTTGCGTTCGGATTACTGGCGAGTGCGGCGCAGAACTCCTTCACGGTCATCGGCAGGTCCTCACGGTGTTGAATCAAGGGTAGCGAGCAGGTCTTTTACCTTCTGCTCGATCAAGTCGCGGACGCCTCTAAACTGCTCCGGGGTCATGTCGCGGGGATCAGGAATCTTCCAGTTCACCCGCTGGTCGGCTCGCACAAGTGGGCATTCGTCGCCGCAGCCCATCGTGACGGCGACATCCACGTGTTGCCCGTTGAACTCGCCCAGCCCCTTCGACGTGTGAGTGGACAGGTCATAGCCAAGTTCCCTCATGGCCTCGAAGGCCTTCGGGTTCACCCGCCCAGACGGCTTCGATCCGGCACTCTCAGCATATACCCGGCCAGCCCCGTGCATGCGGGCGAACGCCTCGGCCATCTGGCTGCGGTTTGAGTTTTCAACGCAGACGAACAGCAGTCGCTTCATGAACAGGTTCCCTCCGCGGCTCTCGCACAGCATCCGGGGGCTTGTATGCACCGGCAAACGGCCACGCTGGCGACGGCGCCCAAGGCCGGAGCCGTAAGATACAGCCAAATGTGATCAAGCCGCATCGACAAGAGGGCCGGGGCCAAGGACCGGGCAGGGTTCACGGATGCACCGCTGATTGGGCCTGCGAGCATCGCCTCCAATGCGATTACGGCACCGATGACCACACCCGCGAGTAGCCCTTTTTCCTTCGCTCCCACCGAAACGCTCAGGCTGCACGAAGAATAGCCCGGTCAATGGCACTTCCGCAACGGTTTTCCGGCTGATGAGCGACTCGTGAGCCTCAGGAGGAGCGGCTCGGGCGTCCGGAGCCGGTTTCTCGAAACGCCCCGCACCCGCTTCGGTGGCGTTTTTCTCGCGTCGGCGTAGACCGCGTCCCAGTCGGCCGTTCCCGGGGCTTCGACGCCTCGCGTCCG
>CAMBPQ010000124.1 GCA_945869735.1 Planctomicrobium piriforme | reverse complement strand
GTTCTGGCCGAGCACTCGACAGACTCTTCGCTCCGAGACCTGCTCCTGCCCCAAGGCCTGCCGGACAGATTCCACCGTCCGACGCCGACGCTCGGGGCATATCAGTTTGGGCGGGCGGCCTCCTTGAGGATCAACATGTCCAAAGCCTGATCCGCTACCAGCCTCTTCAGCCTCGAGTTCTCCTTCTGGAGCTCCTGAAGCTGCTTCGCCATCTTCGGATCCATGCCACCGAACTTCGTTCGCCAGCGGTAGTACGTCTGCTGGCTGATACCCAGCCGTCGGCAGACATCCGGAACATTCATGCCCTTCCCAAGGTCCACGTCAGCCTGCCGGAGCAAGCCAACGATCTGCTCTGCACTGTGTCGATTCTTCATCGGAGAACCCTTTCAAACCCCACACGGGGGACGAGGATTCTCTCACAAGAACTGGCTCAGGATTTGGGGAGGAGGTCATGGCGATGGCGGCCCGGCGGGCCGGGCCGCCTTCCGAGCCCGATCCAGGTTCGTGCGGAAATCCTCCCGCTGCGGCTCCAACTCCACCGCGGCCTCGAAGCAGCGCTCGGCATCCAGCGGCCGGCCCGCTTCGGTATGAATGACACCCAACAGATTGTAGGCGTCGGCATGCGTTCGATCCCGCTCGAGCACTGTCTGCACGTGGTCGGCGGCAACCGCCAATTCACCGCGTGACAGCAGCAACTTGGCGAGGTTGAGCTGGGCGTCGCTAAAATGGGGCCGGATGTCGATGCTCCGTCGCCATGCCCCTTCGGCCCCGGCCGTATCACCCTGAAACAGCCGCGCGAGGCCCAGATTGTTCCAGGACTTGTGTCGCTTGCCATCCAACTCGAGGCTGCGCTCGAAAGCCTTGCAGGCCGTCGCGTACGCACCCTCGGCCGCATAGGTATTGCCCAGATTGAACCATACGTCAGCGTCGGCGGGGTCAAGCTCGATGGCTCGGAGCAGATGGGGCAATGCGTCGTTGGGTCGACCAAGGTCCGTGAGCGCGATGCCGAGATTGATTTGCGCGTCAACGTCGGAGGCGTCCAGTTCGACGGCTCGGAGCAGGTGAGGCAACGCGTCGCCGGGTCGATCGCTGTCCGTGAGCGCGACGCCGAGATTGTTGAGGGCGGCCGAGCTTTCATGGCCGGACTCGATCGCACGAGTGAAGAGAGTCAACGAATCCCGCCACAGGCCCGTTTGTCGCCAGGTGAGCGGCAGATAGAAGACGGCGCCGGCGAGGCCGACGGCCAGGGGCAGCCCCCAGCCAACCCGTGCCGCGTCGGCGCGTCGCAGCCGGTCGATTGCGATAGCGACCGCCAACGCTGGGCCGAGCATCGCGAGATACATGTATCGGTCCGCGACTGTGGAATTGTTCTGGTAGGCGAAATCGGTGAACCCCAGAACCGGCAGCAGCGGGATGACGAAGAGCGCCAGCGGGAGCCTCCAGCCATAGACGTGCGGCCAGAACGCCGCCCCTGCACATGCGATCGCCACCAGACCGGCTGCGACCGGGGCGTAGGGATCGGTGAGCGTCGCCTGAGGCGTTCGCCCGTAGACGACGCACAGGTTCACAGGCACGAGGAGTTTGCCCGCGTAAAACGCAATCGCGTCTCCGGCAATGAGCGGACGGGCGAGCAGTGGAACGTGAGCCCGAGTCAGGTCGGCAGGCTGCACAAACCGCGTGCAAACCGCAGCCGCAACCGCCAGCACAGCCCATGGGGCCAGCGCCCGAACGAGCGCGGGCCAGGGTATTTTCCGGCCGTGGCTGGCGAGCGCAAATGCGAGGAGCGGCGTGACGACGGCCGACGGCTTCGCCAGCAGCGCGACGACGAGGGCGCCGGTCGCAAGCACATACGATGCCCGCAGCCGTGACCGGCCTTGATCGCGTTCCGTCCACTCCAGGAACTGATCGATTGCCAGGAGCGAAAACACGGCGGCGAGCAGGCCGCGTTGCTCGGCGATCCACGCGACCGACTCGACCTGGAGCGGGTGCAGCGCGAACACCAGGCCGCCCACGACCGCAGCCCAGGGGTGTGTGGTGAAACGCCGCAGGATCCGCAGAACGAGGAGGGAGGCGGCAACGTGGATCGCAAGGCTCACGGCATGAAAGAGACCGGGGCGGGGGACGGCCATCGGTCCATCGCCATGCAACCAGCGACTCGCCGCGCACTCGGCCGCGAAGAGCATGTAGCTTGCCGGCACGTAGAGCTTGCAATAGGGTCGCACCCACAAGCCGGCAAGCCCCTGCCACGACATGGGAAAAAACGAGGGGTTCTCGGTCACATGGATCGTGTCGTCGAAATTGATCCAATCGTGGGCGACGATCCTGCAAAACCCGACCACAATGACGGCCGCGATCACGATGGTCTCGGTGATGGAACGCTTCGCTCGAGCATTCATCGGGGTATTCCTTGCCGCAGCATTGCCCGCCGCGGCGTTTGCCGGAGTCACCGGTGGAAACGGTAACCGCATGATGCATGACTCGAGAGCCGGGACCGGCTATGGTATCGAGCCGCCGGAAAGAAGCGATCCGGCGTCCCTGCCGATCGGATGGAGTGTGAGGGTTTCGTGAGTTGTCGCTGGCACCCCTGGAACGTTACTGTGAAACGCACCATGGAGGCACTCTTCCTTCGGGATCGCCCGGCTACGCCGCGTGCCTGCTGGCTGGCGGTGCAGCGCCACTCGTCAATTTATTTTGCCTGGGTCGTGCTCGCGGTCGCGACCACGGTGCTGGCGCTGCCCCACGCCCGTGCGCCCGGGCTCTTCTATGACGAGGCCGTGCATGCAGGTGCGGCCAAGGACTGAGATCGAGCGGACTCTGATCACGGCCTCCGGTGTCACCGCTGCTGCCGACACGCCGAGTGCTTCCCGCCCGAGGCTCGGCGGCATCTCCTTCCTGCACCGCTTCGGCTCGGCGCTCAACCACCACGTGCATCTCCACGCATGCGTGACCGACGGCGTCTTCATGCCGCCGGCCGACGGGGCAGGCGGTGACGCCCCGCCGGCGTTCCTGCCCGCCCGATCGATCACCCAGGCTGACCTGGCCGCGGTCACCGAGCGGGTGCGCCGCCGCGTGATCCGGTGGTTCAGGCTTGCGGGCCTGCTCGACGCCGCGGCCGCCACCGACATGCTCGTCTGGGAGAACAGCGGGTTTTCCAACGACGCTTTTCGTGCGGATCGCGATCAATAGACCGCGACGTGCCGAGCTATTTTCAGAGTTTGGAACACCTGCTTCGATACTGCGCCCGGCCACCCTTTGCCCTCGAACGGCTCTCCGTGACTCGCGGTCCAGACGGCCACATCACCGGCATCCGTTATGTGCTGCCCAGACACAAAGCCGCCAACTGGGTCGGGCCCGGCCGCGGCCGAAAGTCCACGCGGCCGGGAGCCAATGGCGTCGTCGAGCTCTCGCCATTTGAGTTCCTCGACCGGCTCGCCAATCTCGTGCCCCCGCCGCGGAAGCATCGGCATCGCCTGCCGCCTTGAAACAAGCCAGGGGTGTTTGCGCCGAACCACAAGCTGAGGCGGGCCGTCACGGCGCTGGCGAAAAGGCAACGTTGGCAAGTAACGCGAGGCCGCGACCGGCGGGCATCGGGGCGACGGTCATGGCACCACAGGCTGCTGTGACGCGAATCAAAAGCCCCGCTCGCACGACACCTCTCGGATTGCCTGGGCGAAACTGATCGCGCGGATGGGGGAGGAGTTTCCGCTCCAGTGCCCCAATTGCGGCGGCGACATCCGGCTGCCAGGAGACGGCCGGCAGGAGCCGGCTCACTTCGAACCGGAGGTTCGCAAGCGGAAGAAGGCCAGGATGGCTTCTCCCGCGTGAAGTCAGATCCTCACACACCTCGGCGAACCACTCGAGCCGCCTCCCGTCTCTCCCGCTCGTGGCCC
>CAMBPQ010000123.1 GCA_945869735.1 Planctomicrobium piriforme | reverse complement strand
GGCTGCAACGCCGGCAGTTGCCACGGCTCGGCCCGCGGCAAAGACGGCTTCCGGCTCTCGCTCTTCGGCTTCGACCCCGAGGCCGACTACCACCGACTCACCCGCGAGATCAGTGGACGGCGGATCAACCTCGCCCTCCCCGCCGAGAGGCTGCTGCTCACCAAGGCGACCGCCGCGGTGCCCCACACGGGCGGCGCCAGACTCAAGGCCGACGACGCCCACTACGCCACCCTCAAGCAGTGGCTCGAAGGAGGCGCGAGGAACGACCCCGGCCCGACGCCTGCGGTCGTGGCCGTCGAACTCCATCCCCCGGGGGCCGTGCTCGACGGGCCGGACGCCACGCAGCAGTTCACCGTGCTCGCGAAGTATGCCGACGGCACCGACCGCGACGTGACGGCGCTTGCCGTCTTTCTCTCCAGCAACGACGCCTCGGCGAAGATCGACCCCGCGGGGCTCGTCACCGCCGGCAGCCGCGGCGAGGCCTTCGTGATGGCCCGCTTCGCGACCCATACGGTGGGCTCGCAGGTGATCACGCTGCCTAAGGACCTCGCCTTCGAATGGGCCTCCCCACCGGTGGCGAACCATATCGACGAGCTCGTCAACGCCAAGCTGCACACGCTGCGGATCCACCCGTCGGGGCCGTGCAGCGACGAAGAGTTTCTCCGGCGGTCCAGCCTCGACGTCTGCGGTGTGCTCCCCACGTCGGACGAATATCGCTCCTTCATGGCGAGCCCCGACCCCGACAAGCGGGCCCACCTCGTCGACCAGCTGCTCGAGCGAAAGGAGTTCGTCGAGCAGTGGGTGATGAAGTGGTCGGAGCTGATGATGATCCGCACCGTCCAAAACCAGGTCAGCTACAAGGCGATGCTCCTCTACTCCGGTTGGCTCCAGGACCGGATCGAGGCCAACACGCCGATCGACGTCCTCGTCCGCGAACTCCTCGCGGCGAAGGGGGGCACCTTCACCAACCCCGCCACCAACTACTTCCAGCACGAACGGGACACGCTCAAGACCGCGGAGAACGTGGCCCAGGTCTTCATGGGGATGCGGATCCAGTGCGCCCAGTGCCACAACCATCCCTTCGACCGCTGGACGATGGACGACTACTACGGCTTCGCCAACTTCTTCGCCCAGATCGGCCGCAAGCAGGGAGAAGACCCGCGGGAGACGATCGTCTTCAACTCCGGCGGCGGCGACGTGAAACACCCGGTGGGCGGGAGGGTCGTGCCCCCGACCTTCCTCGGCGGTGCGACTCCCGACTTCAAGAGCCCCCCGTACGCCGGCAAGGATCGCCGCGAGGTGCTCGCCGCGTGGCTCGCCTCCCCCGACAACCCGCACTTCGGCCGCAACTTGGCGAATATCGTCTGGGCCCACTTCTTCGGCCGGGGTATCGTCGACGAAGTCGACGACGTGCGGGTGAGCAATCCGCCGGCGAACGAGGCTCTCCTTGAGGCTCTGGCGAAGGGCCTGGTCGAGTCGAAGTATGACTTCAAGAAACTCGTCCGCGAGATCTGCACGTCGCACACCTACCAGCGGTCGACCCGTCCCAACGAAACCAACGCGAACGACGAGCAAAACTTCTCGAAGTCGCAGCTGCGGCGGATCCGGGCCGAGGTGCTGCTCGACATCATGACCGCGGCGACCGGCACCCAGAACAAGTTCAAGGGGCTGCCGCTGGGCGCGCGGGCCGCCCAGATTGCCGACGGCAACACGAGCACCTATTTTCTCACCACGTTCGGCCGGGCCACCCGGGCCACCGCCTGCTCGTGTGAGGTGAAGATGGAACCCAACCTCTCGCAGGCGCTGCATCTCTTGAACGGCGACACGATCCAGCAGAAGATCCGCCAAGGGGGCGTCGTCAAGCAGTTGCTGGAGAAAAAACTGCCGCCTGAGCAGGTGATCGAGGAACTCTACCTGCGAACGCTGACACGCCGGCCGACAGAAAAGGAAACGCGGGGTCTGCTGGATATCATCGAGGTGGATGCCTCGGCGAAAACACCTGCCGGGCTCCTCGAGACGCTCGAAGACGGCTTCTGGGCGATCCTCAACTCCCGCGAGTTCGTCTTCAACCACTGATCGGCCATGCCCCGCCTGCCCCGCCTGCTCTTCATGAAGTTCAAGGGAGCCCATCTCCCCCGTGCTCGCGCGTGGGGTTTGCTGACGGCGCTCGCCGCGCTGCCTGCCGCGGCCGAAGAGACGGCGACATTCATCGACAATGCCCTGCCCGTGCTCCGGCAGCGGTGCGGCACCTGCCACAACGCGGACAAGAAAAACGGCGGCCTCGACGTGACGAGCTACGCGGCCATCATGCGGGGCGGCGGCTCGGGCGAAGTGATCACGCCTGGCGACGCCTCGGCCAGCCATCTCTTTCGCGTGGTCAACCACGAAGACGAGCCGACGATGCCCCCGGACGCGCCGCCGATCCCCGAGGCGGAGCGACAGGTGCTGAAGGCCTGGATCGAAGGTGGCGTGCTCGAAACCAAAGGGAGCGTGGCCGTCGCCCCGAAGAAGGTCGACGTGGCGATGGTGGCGCCGGCGACCGAGCGTCCGGCCGTGCCGCCGCTGCCGGCCCACCTGCCGCTGGAGCCCGCGGTGCAGACCGGGAAGCTGGATGCCTGCGCGGCGCTGGCGACAAGCCCGTGGGCGCCGCTCGTCGCGGTCTGCGGCCAAAAGCAGATCCTGCTCCACCGCACCAACGCGCTCGATCTCGTGGGCGTACTCCCTTTCCCAGAGGGCCGGCCGCACGTGGTGCGATTCAGCGCCGGCGGCGGCCTCGTGATCGCTGGCGGTGGGGTCGGGGCCCAGAGCGGAAAGGTCGCGGTCTGGAACCTGAAGAACGGCCGTCGCATCCGCACGCTCGGCGACGAGCTCGACGTGGTGCTCGCCGCCGACATCAGCCCCGACCAGCGGCTCGTCGCGCTCGGCGGCCCGCAGAAGGTCGTCCGCCTTTGGTCGCTCGAGACGGGCGCGAAACTCCACGATCTCGGCAAGCACACCGACTGGATTCTCGCCACGGCGTTTAGTCCGGACGGTCGCCTGCTCGCCTCGGCCGACCGGGCGGGCAACGTGATCCTCTGGGAGGCGGCCACCGGCCGTGACTCCGTGACGCCGCCGGCGCATCCGGCCGCCGTCACCAGCCTTGCCTGGCGTGGCGATTCAAAGCTCCTCGCAACCGGTTGCGACGACGGACAGATCCGGCTCTGGGAACCGGAGAATGGGTCACTCGTGAAAGCCTGGCCGGCACACGGCGGCGGTGTCGCCGCGATCGACTTCACACGGGACGGCCGGCTCGTGTCGGTGGGCCGCGACAAGATTCCGAAACTCTGGAAGGCGGATGGCTCGCAGGAGCGTGCCTTCGAGGCGGGGGCCGACGTCGGCCTCGCGGCGGCATACTGCGACGAGACCAACCGGCTCGTCGTCGGTGACTGGACCGGCGAGATCCGCGTGTTGAACGCCGCCGATGGCGGGAAAATCGGCGGGCTCGATCCCAATCCGCCGGCGCTCGCCGACCGCGTGGCCGCCGCCGAACGCAGCCTTGCGGACTGCAAGGCGAAACTCGACGAAGCCGTCGCCGCCTTCGCTGCGGTGCCAGACGCCGAGAAGCCACAGGCGGAGAAGCTCGTGATCGATCTCAGGAATCAGGTGGCACAGGCCGCGGCCGTGCATGCCCGATGGCTCTCCGAGACGGCGTTTCATGCGGGGCATGCCCGGCTCGTCAAGATCGCCGCCGACCGGCAGGCCGCGGTCGGCGCCGCCGAGTCGGAGTGGGGTCTGGTCGAAGCCAAGCGACGCACCGACGAGCAGGCCGCGCTGGGGGCCACCACCAAACGGGATAATCTTCAGAAGCAGGCCACCGATCTCGCGGCAGCCGTCGGCCAGGCCGAGCAGCAGGCGAAG
>CAMBPQ010000122.1 GCA_945869735.1 Planctomicrobium piriforme | reverse complement strand
GCGCCTGGGGACGACTGTAGACCTCCTTGATTGCCGAACGGTCGCAGGAGGCCAGCAGCGTGTGGTGAATCCGCAGCGGCACCTCCGCACAAATCTTCACGGGCAGCCGCGCGAGGTTGTCGAGCGTGTCGGCGATCCGGCCGTCGGTCGAGTTCTCCAGTGGCACCACGCCGTAGTTGGAGTGGCCGGCCTGCACCTCCTCGAAGGCGGCAGAGATGCTGGCCACCGGCACAAAATCGACGGCGCTGCCGAAGCGGTGCAGGGCAGCCAGGTGACTGTAGGTCCAGGCGGGGCCGAGGTGAGCCACGCGGAGGTGTTGCTCGATGGCACGCGACCCGGAGATGAGCTCGCGGAAGACGGCCTTCACGCTCTCGTTGGAGAGCGGGCCCACGTTGGCCGAGGCGGCCCGCTCGAGCACGGTTTCTTCGCGGGAAGGATCGTAGGTCTGCTGGCCGTTCGATTGCTTGACGTGGCCGATCTGGCGGGCGATCTCGGCGCGGTCGTTCATCAACCCGACGAGCTGTCGGTCGATCTTGTCGATCTGGGATCGCAACTGCGGGAGACCAGGCTTTTTGGCGCTGTCGCCCGCCGAATCCCGCGGTGAACCGGAGTGAGCCATCGCAGTCCGACTTCAGGGCAACGGCCAAAATGGCAGACCCGCCGGAAGGGGCCGCGAATCCCGGCGTCAAGATCCACAACTGTACCGTCAGCCGGACGGCCGTAAATACGGCCGAGATCCGGATTGTGGCGGCGACCGTCGGCCCGTCCCTTTGCGGCATCCAGTCGCTGCAAGCCGTGGCACGGGCTTTGCATTTCTTGGCCTCCCGAGGCCGATCGGCCAAAAATGGCGAGGGGCACGCCCCAGCCGAACGACCAGCGGCCACATACCGACCACCAGAAAGGGCACCTGCATCATGGCGACCAAGCAAGGCGAAAAGATCATCGGAATCGACCTCGGCACCACCAACTCGGTGGTCTCGGTCATGGAGGGCAAGGAGCCCAAGGTGATCGCCAACAAGGAAGGCAACCGGCTCACGCCGAGCGTCGTGGCTTTCAACGACAAGGGCGAGACGCTCGTGGGCGACATTGCCCGCCGGCAGGCCGTGACCAACCCGAAGCGCACGATCTACTCGATCAAGCGGTTTATGGGGCGACGGCACAACGAGGTCGCCGGCGAGGAGAAAATGGTTCCGTACGAGGTGGTCGGCGGCCCCGAGGACTACGTCAAGGTGAGGGCTGGCGACAAGGAGTTCACCCCGCCGGAGGTGTCCGCGAAGGTGCTGCGGTCTCTCAAGGAGTCGGCTGAGGCGTACCTTGGGCACAAGGTCAACAAGGCCGTGATCACGGTCCCCGCCTACTTCAACGATGCCCAGCGGCAAGCCACGAAGGACGCCGGCCAGATCGCGGGCCTTGAAGTGATGCGGATCATCAACGAGCCCACGGCGGCGGCGCTCGCCTACGGCCTCGATAAGAAGACTCAGGAAAAGATCGTGGTGTTCGACCTCGGCGGCGGCACGTTCGACGTGTCGGTGCTCGAGGTGGCCGATGGCGTGTTTCGTGTGATCAGCACCAACGGCGACACGCACCTCGGCGGCGACGACTTCGATCAGACGCTGATCAACCACGTGGCCGACCAGTTCCAAAAAGAGCAGGGAATCGACCTCCGCAAGGACACGATGGCCCTGCAGCGGCTCCAAGAGGCCTGCGAGAAGGCGAAGAAGGAGTTGAGTTCGGCCCAGAGCACCGACATCAACCTCCCCTTCATCACGGCCGACGCATCGGGCCCGAAGCATCTGCAGATGACGATCACCCGGGCCGAGTTCGCGCAGATGTGCGATGCGCTCGTCGAGCGGTGCCGCGGGCCCGTGGTTCAGGCCCTCAAGGACGCCAAACTCGATCCGAAGGAGATCGACGAGGTGGTGCTCGTCGGTGGCTCGACCCGCATCCCCAAAGTGCAGGAACTCGTCAAGAAACTGTTCGGCAAAGATCCCCACAAGGGCGTCAATCCCGACGAGGTCGTGGCGCTTGGTGCGGCGATTCAGGGGGGCGTACTCGGCGGCGAGGTCCAAGACGTTTTGCTGCTCGATGTCACGCCGCTCTCGCTGGGCATCGAGACCGAAGGAGGCATCTTCACAAAACTCGTGGAGCGCAACACCACCGTGCCGACCGAGCGGAAGCAGGTGTTCAGCACGGCGGCCGACAACCAGACCGCCGTGACTGTGAGCGTCTACCAGGGCGAGCGGCCGATGGCGCGTGACAACCGGCTCCTCGGCCAGTTCAACCTCGAGGGTATTCCGCCGTCGCCCCGCGGCTTGCCGCAGATCGAGGTGAAGTTTGACATCGACGCCAACGGCATCTTGAACGTCAGCGCGAAAGACCTCGGCTCCAACAAGGAGCAGACCGTCAAGATCGAGCAATCGAGCGGGCTGAACGAGTCGGAGATCGAGCGGATGCGGAAAGACGCGGAAAGCCACGCCGAGGAAGACAAGCGGAAACTGCGGGTCGCTGAGTCCCGCAACAAAGCGGAGACGCTTTGCTTCCAGACCGAGAAACTGATGAAGGAGAACGACAGCAAACTGTCGGCTTCCGACAAGGCCCCGCTTGAGGCGGCGATCGCGAAAGCTCGCGAGATGGCCAAGGGCGAGGACGTCGACGGCATCAACTCGGCACACGATGCCCTCGAGCAGGCCGCCCACGCCCTCTCGAAGGTGCTGTACGAGGCCAGCGCCCAGCAGGGCGGTGCAGCCCCCGAGGCGACCGCAGCGGCGTCCGGCAAGGGGCCCGATGACACGATCGACGCGGAGTTCGAGGTCAAAGGTTAGCGCGAAATCGGCCATCCTGGCCCGATTTCGCTGGGTCAGCCGGAGGTTCCCCTCGACTGACGGCGTCGCATCCGGCGACGCCCTGGTGACTCGTGAGGCGTGAGGCCGCTCGCTCAGGGAGATAGATCCATGGCGTTTCGACTCGACAAGTTCACGATCAAGGCTCAGGAAGCGGTGCAGGCTGCCGTCGAACTGGCGGGGAATCGTGGGAATCCGCAGGTCACTCCGGTGCACCTGCTGAGCACCCTTCTCGGTGAGCGGGAGGGGATCGTTCGACCCCTGCTCGAGAAGATCGGCACCGACCGCGGGCACCTCGAACGGATCGTCGAGGCCGAACTCTCGCACCTCCCGAAGGTGTCGGGCGGGTCGCAGCCGCAGCCCGACCAGGAGCTGGTGAAGGTCTTCGAGACGGCGACCAGCGAGTCGCACCAGATGAAAGACGAGTTCGTCTCGACAGACCACCTGCTACTCGCGCTCGTGAAGGTGCCGTCGAAGGCGAAAAACGTCATGCAACTTGCGGCCGTCGGTGAGAAGGAGCTGTTGGCAGCACTGCAGGCCGTCCGCGGCCAGTCGCGGGTCACCGACCAAAATCCGGAGGAGAAGTTTCAGGCCCTCGAGAAGTACGGCATCGACCTCACCACGCGGGCCAGCCAGGGCAAGCTCGACCCGGTGATCGGTCGCGACGCCGAGATCCGCCGCGTGATCCAGGTGCTCTCACGGCGGACGAAGAACAACCCCGTGCTGATCGGCGAGCCGGGCGTGGGCAAGACGGCCATCGCGGAGGGGCTGGCTCTGCGGATCGTGCAGGCCGATGTCCCCGAGACGCTCAAAGGCCGGCGCGTGATTTCCCTCGATCTGGGCGCTCTCATCGCCGGCACGAAGTATCGCGGCGAGTTCGAGGACCGTCTCAAGGCGATCCTCCGCGAGGTCGAGGCCGCGGCCGGCAACGTGATCCTGTTCATCGACGAACTGCACACCGTGATCGGCGCCGGGGCGGCGGAAGGGGGCTCCGACGCGGCTAATCTCCTCAAGCCGGCGCTCGCCCGCGGCGAGCTGCGGTGCATCGGCGCCACGACGCTCGACGAATACCGCAAGCACATCGAGAAAGACGCCGCGCTCGAGCGGCGGTTCCAGCCGGTGATGGTCGGCGAGCCGAGCGTGGAAGATACGATCGCGATCCTCCGCGGGCTGAAGCCACGGTACGAGGCGCACCACAAGGGTGTGAAGATCAAAGACTCCGCGCTCGTCGCGGCCGCCGAACTCTCGTACCGCTACATCGCCGATCGATTTCTGCCC
>CAMBPQ010000121.1 GCA_945869735.1 Planctomicrobium piriforme | reverse complement strand
AGGAGCACGCCGGTGTTGCGGACGCCGGTGGGCCGGGCCCGCTTCCGGCCCCAGCGATACTCGACCGACAGGTGGTAGTCGCGGTAGGCCCGCTTCGTGGCCACGTAGCCCATGTCTTCGTCGCCACACCGCAGCACGCCGTCTTCCAGGCGGAACACCCCGTCTGGATCCTCGTGCCTGGTCTGCTTGAGCCACTTGGTGAACCCGCCGAGCCCAGGCTCGGCGAACGGCCGCTCCACGCCTTCCGGCGGACGAGCCTCTTCGGCCCGCGAGGCAGCGCCCGAGACGAGCGCGGCTGCAACCAGCAGGGCAGGAATGATCCACGGCATGGCGGCGAGTCTCCTCGGGCCCGTATCGGGCGGCTTGGGCAGCCTGGCGGTCTCAGCCCGAAGCATACCCGAAAAGCCGCTCGCTTCCATGAGCCGGGGCCGCGGACCTGGAGGGGATGGCATGCCGAGCCGCATCACACCAACTCGAACAGCGCTTCGATCTCGACGGCGATGTTGCCCGGCAGCGAGCCCATCCCCACCGCGCTGCGAACGCCGATACCGTGGTCACTGCCCCAGACGGCTGCAAAGAGTTCGCTGCAGCCGTTGATGACAAACGGGTGGTTGCCGAAGTCGGGCGTGGCATTGACCATGCCGAGCACCTTGATGACCCGCTTGACTTTGTCGAGGCTGCCCAGGTTGGCGGTGAGCGTGGCGAGGATCGCGAGCCCGACTTGGCGGGCGGCATTCTTGCCGGCCTCGGCGTCGAGGTCGAGGCCGACCCGGCCGGTGATCTGGCTGCCGTCGGGCAGCACCGGCCCGTGGCCCGACACGTAGACATGCCGCCCATCGACGACGCAGGGCTTGTAGACACCGGCGGGCTTGGGGGCGGTGGGAAGCGCGAGGCCGAGCGCGGCAAAGGCTTGGTGGGCCGACATGACGAGAGATTCTCCGCGATCCAGTGAGAGCTAGCTGGGTCCGGCATCCAGGCCGACCAAGTGAGCGACAGCATAGCCGCCGGAATCGCTTCGGGCCATGCTGCCGCGGGGTCTTCTGCCGCTCGGGCAGCCCGGTGTGGTCCGGTTTTCCCCGGGGCGGAGGCTTGCGGTCACGGCCCAGGCACTGAACAATCACCCTCGCAACGCCACGCTGCACGCGGAATTCCATGCTCCCGCTGGTCGTCATCGCGATTTCGCTCGTCTGCCTCGTGATCCTCGTGGCCTGGGCCAAGGTGCATCCGCTGCTGGCGTTCGTGCTTGTCTCGGCGGGGGCCGCGGTCGCGCTCGGCATGCCGCTGGCCACCGTGCCCGCCGCCCTGCGGAAGGGCATGGGCGACATGCTCGGGTCGTTGCTGTTGGTGATAGTCACCGGCGCGATGCTCGGCAAACTCGTCGTGGAGAGCGGTGCGGCCCAGCGGATCGCCACCACGCTGGTGGCCGCTTTTGGCAAGCAGCGGATGGCGTGGGCGATGGCCCTCACGGGGTTCATCGTGGGCATCCCGCTCTTTTATGGAGTTGGCTTCGTGCTGCTCGTGCCGATCATTTTTGCGGTCGTCGGCCACTATCGCCTCCCCCTGCTGATCGTGGCCGTGCCGGCGTTGGCCTCGATGAGCGTGGCTCACGGGCTGCTTCCGCCCCACCCGGCGCCGACGGCGCTGGTCGCGACCTTTCAGGCCGACATGGGCCTCACGCTCCTCTACGGGATCGTGATCGCGGTGCCATCGCTTGTGCTGGCGGGCCCGATCTTTGGCCGCACGCTCGCCGGCATCGCGGCCAAGCCATTGGCCGGGATGGAGGCCAAGCCGCTGCCCGAGTCCGAGCTTCCCGGCACGGCCGTGAGCATCCTCACGGCCCTGCTGCCGGCGGTGCTGCTGGTCGCCACCACCGTGGCGGGTTGGCTCGTGCCGGATGATTCGCCGGCTGCCGCGGTCATGGGTTTTGTCTCCGACCCCGACGTCGTGATGGTCGTCGCGTTGCTGGTCGCCACGATCACGCTCGGGCTCGCCCGCGGTCGCTCGCTCGGCGTCGTGATGCAGACCTTCACCGCCGCCATCGGCGACGTGGCCTCGATGCTGCTGGTGATCGCCGGTTCGGGCGCGTTCAAAGAAGTTTTGCTGCAAAGCGGCGTGAGCGGGGAGATCGGCCGAATGCTCCAGGGCCTGCGAGTCGATCCGCTGCTGTTGGCCTGGCTGGTCACGGTGGCGATCCGGCTGTGTGTCGGATCTGCGACCGTTGCCGGGCTTACCGCCGCGGGCATCCTCGCACCTGTCGTGGCCAGCGGCGGCGTTGATCCCAACCTGATGGTGCTCGCGATCGGGGCCGGCAGTCTGTTCGGTTCGCACGTCAACGACGCAGCTTTCTGGATGTTCAAGGAATACTTCGGGCTCAGCATCACCGACACCCTCAAGAGTTGGACCGTCATGGAAATAATCGTGTCGGTCACGGGCCTCGGGGGAGTGCTGCTCCTGGCCCAGGTCGTCTGACGGCGCCCCGCCGGCCTGGTGAGCGGCGCCCGTGACTTCGCAAGGGCCGGCCGCAGCTCGGAAAAATCCCCGGCGAGCGGGCGGCGCTCGCGCGGGAACGCCAACTCGGTACACTGGCGTACGCGATTAAGTTTGTCGGACCTTCCCCACTCCATCCTCGAAGCATCTTCAGCCATGATCGTCGGTGTCCCCAGAGAAATCAAAGAAGACGAGTACCGAGTGGCGATGACTCCTGCGGGGGTCGAAGAGCTCGTTTCCCGGGGGAATCGGGTGCTGGTCCAGGCGGGTGCGGGGCTCGGCTCGGGGATCGACGACGAGTCGTACCAGCAAGCTGGTGCGGAGCTGGTGCAAACCGGCCAGGAGGTGTTTGAACAGGCTGCTTTGGTCATCAAGGTCAAAGAGCCGCAGCGGCCCGAATTCCCGCTGATTCGCAGGGGCCAGGCGGTGTTCACCTACTTTCACCTGGCGGCGGATCGCGGGCTGACCCAAGCCATGATCGACAGCGGCGCGACCTGCCTGGCGTATGAGGCACTGCGAGATGCGCAGGGCCGATTGCCACTCCTGACCCCGATGAGCGAGGTCGCCGGTCGCATGAGCATTCAAGAGGGAGCAAAGTATCTCGAAAAACCCCAGATGGGGCGGGGAATCCTGCTGGGAGGCGTGCCGGGAGTCCCTCCCGCACACATCACCATCTTGGGGGGCGGAGTTGTCGGAGCCAATGCAGCGCGGATCGCCGCCGGTTTTCGCGCCGACGTGAACATTCTTGATGTGAACCTCGAGCGGATGCGATACCTCGACGATGTGATGCCACCCAATGTCAACGTCATCTATTCGGATCGCTACAACGTCCGCGAGCAACTCAAGCGGGCAGACCTGGTCATCGGATCGGTCTTGATTCCCGGCGCAAAAGCTCCCTATTTGGTCAGCAAAGAGGATCTCAAGCTGATGAAGCCCGGGAGCGTGATCATCGATGTGGCCATCGATCAAGGGGGGTGTGTCGAGACCAGCAGGCCGACGACCCATCGGAATCCGACGTATATCGTCGACGAAGTCGTTCACTACTGCGTGACCAACATGCCTGGTGCCGTAGGTCGGACCAGCACGTTTGCCCTATGCAATGTCACCCTGCCCTGGGTCGTGCAGCTGGCCCAGCAAGGCGTCGAGGCAGCGATCGGGGCATCCAAGCCGTTGCGGGAGTCGCTCAACGTGCATCAGGGGAACATCACCAACGAGGCGGTCGCCAAGACGTTTGGATTCCCCTACGTCGCGTAGTGCCCACTCATTCCTGCGGAGTCAATCAGGCCGCCCGCCGCCGCAGGACCCGCCAGGCGAGCAGGGCCGAACCGATGCCCGCCAGGGCGAGGGTCATCGGCTCTGGCACCACCACAAACTGCGTGATCTGCCCCGAGACAGCCCCCGCCCCGAAGTTGGCCGATTGTGGCACCACCGAGCGGCTCACCGACAACGCCGGATCAAACGCCCCCAGCCGCGAATAGGTGACCAGCGCCCCGTCGAGGCCGACCGCGAACGGCTGCTGGTCGCCGGCTGAGCCGTAGGTGCCCGTCACCCAGTAGGCAAAGGAGCCGCTCGAGATATTGCTGAAGAAGTTCGTGTTCAAGTCTGTAAAGAACCCGCCCTTGAACGTGCCCTGCTCGACCGGCGTG
>CAMBPQ010000120.1 GCA_945869735.1 Planctomicrobium piriforme | reverse complement strand
GCCCGCCTGAGCGTGTGATTCGGCGCAAACACCCCTGGCTTGTTTCAAGTCGGCGGGCGGTGCCGGTGCTTCCGCGGCGGCGGCACGAGATCGGCAAGCCGATCGAGGAACTCAAACGGCGTGAGTTGGACGACGCCGCTGGCCCCCGGCCGTGCGGACTTCCGCGCGCGACCCGGGCCGACCCAGTTGGCGGCTTTGTGCCTGGGCAGAGACCTGCCCCCATGAATGACGCCAGCTTCTACGTTAGGGTTTTGCCCTCTGACGCCGAGCCCAACTCCCTCCTGAGCGATGCCCTACACCATCTCCTCGCACGGATCCGATCGGCCTTCGTGAAGGTCGGCGACTTTCCACGCGGGGATGCCCAGCCGCCGCTCGACACGCACGGGATCCCAGCCATACCAATGGCGAAAGGCATGGTAGCCGGGTGAATCCGGGAGCGGGAAGCAATCGAAGACATCCCGCCATCCGGCAAACGTCACCCAGTCGGTCTCTTCCGGGAACACGCCGAAATCGAAGGCCGCGCAGATTCGCTGCATGGAATCGGCCCGGTCCGCCAGGCTCTGGAGCCTGGCGAAAGGAGGAGGCCAAACGGCAGCGAGCAAAGCCGACGCCCGTCCAATACCTCGTGCCCAAGGCCTACGGCGATCCAGAGACATCCGGTCTCAAGGTCACCGTGAAGAAAGGCCTCAACGCCGGGCCGGAGTTTCGCTTCGACCTCAAAAGCGACGTCAAGTAAAAGCTAGCCACCACATCTGGGCAACTTTTCGCCTTTCCTGGCTTGGGTCGCTGGCACCATTTTCTTGTTCTTCGTGATAGCGAGACGCTGCCTTGCCGAGCCGAGGCAAAAACTGTACACTTGAACACTTCTCGCGAAAGCAGCTCGGCCGAGAGCAGAGCCGATCCAGATTGACTCGCCGTTTCAGGGACCGGCTGGGTAGGATGTATGGAGTTCGAGTGGGATCCGACAAAGGCCGCCGCCAACGCCCGCAAGCACGGGGTGACGTTTGACGAAGCCATGACTGTATTTGCCGATGGTCGGGCAATCACGGCCTATGACCCAGACCACTCGGACCACGAGGATCGATTCCTGACTGTCGGCACATCTGACGACAGCCGCTTACTGTTCGTCAGTCACACGGACCGAGCAAACGTCGTACGTATCATCAGTGCTCGCAAGGCCAACAAGAAAGAACGAGAGGAGTACGCCGATGGCGACCGCAGATAGCGGCCGGGGGCTCCGCGTCGATGAGATGCGGCCTCACTACGACCTGAGCTCGCTGAAAGGTGTCGTGCGCGGAAAATACGCGGCTCGATATGCGGCCGGACCTCACGTCGTGCGACTCGCCCCCGATGTCGCGCCGGCATTCAGGAGCGACGTGGCGGTCAACGCTGCCCTGCGACGGTATCTCCACGACACCGCTGGTCGCGCAGTCGCCCCGATGACGGCGGATCAACTACTCGAGTCGCTGCTGGACGAGCGGGAGGCGGCGATCGTGGCCAGGATCAAACGGTCCCGCGTGCCACTCTCGCTGGCTCAGATTCGGCGGAAATTTCCGGCCGCAACCCTGCGAACCATGAAACTGCTTCTCAATCGCTGCGAACTGGACGGGCGACTCCAGCGAATGACGCTCCGTGGCGTGAATCGCTGGTCGGCCTCCGAAACCTGAAAGCCCAAAGCTGCCAGCCACCAGATCTGGGCAACTTTTTTACCTTTCCTGGCTTTGGTGGCTGGCACCTTTCTCTGGAGCATCCGTACGGACAAGTTCACGACATTTCCGCCGTCGTTTCCTCGCGGCCTCCGCCACGGCGGGCTCCCTCCTCGTCCTTGGCACGCGCACGACGCAGGCGATCGCGGCGTCGGTCGGACAGCGGCTCGCGGCCGCCGCGGGGAGGCTGACGACCTCGACCCAGATCGCCATCAAGTTCGCGTCGATGCTCTTCCCGAGGGTGCCGCTGTGGTGCCCGACGTGGGACGACCTGCCTGCGTGAGTTTCCGCTCACGCGCCGCTGTGGCTAAGGGTTTCCGAGGACCGGTTGCCCCGGCACCCAGACTTCGGCAAAACCCGGCAGCGTGCGTATGCGACGCCCGCACTCGACGACCCACAGGTCCCACGCGCCGTCGATGTAGTTGCGGTTCGCCGGCAGCGGGCAGGCCTGCGCGTACAGATACCACCGGCCGTCGATCGGATAGAAGGCCGGTGTGGCCACGTGATACATGGCGTCGTCACGGTACAAACCGTGCCATCCGGTCTGCAACACGGTGTCGACCGGCAACTGCCGCCAGCCGGAGCGGGGCGACTTGCTCACCGCGAGCACCGGCCGCCAGCGCTGGCCCTTCTCGACGCCCACCTCGATCGAGAGCACGTAGGTGTCGTTGACTTTGAAAACTCTGATGCCATTCGTAGTAGGCGTTGGGCACGGATGCGAAAATCTGCCCCATGCCGCGCGGATCCTCGGTGTTGAAGTGACGCGTCCACGTCTTGCCATCGACCGATGTAGCCAGGCGGATTCCCGGCAAGATGCCGTCCTTGCCCCGGTAGGAGTAGTACATCGTCCAGTCCCAGCGATTCGCCTCCGGATTCCACTCGCGGATCACCGCGGACTGTGAAGCCATCTCCTCGTGAAACGGTGCCGCCGGCTCCGGCGCGAGCACCGGAGCCGTTCCCCATCGCTTGACGGTCGCCGGCGTGATCTCCGAGTAGCCATCTTGCCCCGCCGGGCATATCGCAAGTCCGATCCGATCCTGCACCGACGTGCGGGATCCCGAGTAATAGATGTAGTAGGCCTGCTCTTCGGGTATGTAAAGCACGGCGTCGAGACGGATGCTTTTGCCGTCCCATGCGTTCCCTCCCGCCGGAATGAAGATCGGGTTCCCGGGATCCTGATGCCACGTGAAGGGATCCGACTTCAGCGCCCACGCCTTGCCGACGGCTCAGGTGCCACGGTCCGCCGCCGGGACGCCGGAATAGAACATCACGAGTTTCTCCGGATCTTTTGGATTCGGCACGATGCAGGCCTCCTGGACCTGCTGTGACTGCCACGCCGCGGTCAGCCGGTCGATGAACACGCGCCCGCGCACGGCAGGCGGCTCCGACGCGACCACGACCGTCGGAGCCGTGAAAAGCCCGAGCAAAGCCGCGAGCAAAACTTCATGGCGGGCGATGCAGCCCCGCAGCGGACACTTCTTCATGAGACTCTTCCAAAAGGCCCCGCAAATACATGTCCCGGCCGTCACGCGCCGCGGGCGCCGGCGAGCCATTCGTCGGCCCAGGTGCGGACGCCGTCGACTCCCTTGCGGTGGCAGAAGTCGCCGAGCGTTTCCTTGGCCTGTCGCTCCGCCTTGAAGAGTAGCCCGGTCAATGGCACTTCGGCAACGGTTTCCCGGCTGATGAGCGACTCGTGAGCCTCGGGAGGAACGGCCCGGGCATCCGGAGCGGGTTTCTCGAAATGCCCCGCACCCCCGTCGGTGGCGTTTTTCTCGCGTCTGCGCAGACCGCGTCTAAGTTCGCAGGTTTCCGACATGCGTGGGTCGCGTCCGGCAGCGGTCAGAGGCTGTGGATGTCGATCGCCGGCAGCTCGTCGGGTGACGCTTGAAAGACGTCGCGATCGTCACGGGCCTGCACAAGCTCGCCCCAGTCGGTGGGCGGCCGGCGTGATGGGCGGAGGCTCCAGAGGCTCGCCCAGATGCGTGAGGATCTTGCGAATGGGCCCCGGATCGCGGACAGGAAGTCCGCCGCCACCGGAGGTTGCCAACAGTGCGAAGGCCAGGGATGGTTTCGCACTGGTAAAACAGTCTGAACGCAATCAGCCGGATGTCGCCGCCGCACGCCGGGCACTCGAGCGGAAACTTCTCCCCCACCCGCGCCATGAGCTTGGCCCAGGCAATCCGAGACGTGTCGTGCGAGCGGGGCTTTTGATGCGCGGCACAGCAGCCTCCGGTGCCGTGACGGTCGCCCCCATGCCTGCCGGTCGATGACTCACCCCGCTTGCCGACGTTACCGATTGCCATCGCCGTGACGGCCCGCCTGAGCGTGTGATTCGGCGCAAACACCCCTGGCTTGTTTCAAGTCGGCGGGCGGTGCCGGTGCTTCCGCGGCGGCGGCACGAGATCGGCAAGCCGATCGAGGAACTCAAACGGCGTGAGTTGGACGACGCCGCTGGCCCCCGG
>CAMBPQ010000119.1 GCA_945869735.1 Planctomicrobium piriforme | reverse complement strand
GCAGACGATTCGCTCAGAGCAGACGAGGCGCTCAGCACAGAGCAGTCGCACGATCTCCAGAGAGAAAAGTCCTCGTGACCGGACCGCAGCCCGTGCAGGCCGCGTGGGCGAATCCGAAACAGAGCAGCCCGCACGTGAGATACCCACGGAACTCCTCCTCGACGTCTGCCGCGACAGACCGCTCGTGAAGGCTGCGATCCTCGAACCAGCCCTCGAGGTGCTCCGAGACGATCCTGTGGAGCGTCGTCTTCTCGGGCCGGCGCCGCTCGTACCGGCGAGACGGCGCGGGGCCCGCGTGCGGGCGCGGGAAAGTCCGCGCGGGAAACGAGGTGAGCGTGGCGACCAGGCGGGCACCCGGGGCGTGGCAGAGTTTGGGGGGCGCACGTCCACTCCTCCCGGGACGGGGACGGTGCATGGCCGGGCTGGGGAGCGGTCAGCCGCCCATGGGGGGGTACGATTTTGAAGGCGGCTCAGCAGGGAGGCCCGGATTACGAGGGGAGACCGACAAGGATCACAAGTGGAGGCCGACGGTATGAGTTGATTATTGGCTCGCTGCGGCCGGTGACCTGCCTCCGTGGATGCCGCCGGCCATATCTCGGGGTCCTTCGGGGAACTTTGTGGGCGTGGGGTTGCCCATGCAGTGCGCCCGTGGGGTCGCGGGCGAAACGGTGCCGGATTGGTTCACCGGCGGTGACATGCTCGCCGCTGGGGGATTTTGCTCCAGGATGCTGGGGTGGCCGACTGGGGAGTTGCTCGTGAGTCGCAAAGATTCCCCGGCGTCTGCGCGTGCCCCCGACCGGCTCCTCACGATCAAGAATCGGTTCGATCATCCGTGCAGCTTGCCTCCCGTCAGGAAGCCCCGAGCGCGAGCGCGGGGTATCCGGGTAGCACTCTGCCCCGCTTCACACCGCTGCGAGAGCGATTTCAACGTATGTGGTATGTGGATCGCCGCTCCACCAAAGATGGATGCGATCCTAGCCACCAAGCGCCTCTTCGAGCTTCACAAGCCGCTCCTGGAGCGTGGCGACTTTGTGCTCGAGGTCTCGCACCCTGGCCTCGAGATCGGCCCGCGAGGGATCACGGGCCCGAGTCGGTTCCGCGGGTGCGGCAGAGTTGTCGCCGAACGTCGCCGGGGAATCGGCAGACGCACCGCCGGCACCGGCAACTGCCGCGGCCATGCCGAGCTCGGCCCGGACCTTGTCGAGCTTCTCCTGGGGCAGGAGACCGTGCGTGAGCATCCGGCCACGCCCCGGCGGCGAGAGCCAGATCAGAAGACCTTTTTCGGCAAGCTGATCGAGGTGGATGCGAAGCGCGTCGAGGTCGGGGATGGGGTCCATGCGGCTGGCCCGGCCCCGGAGGTCGCCCTCCGTCTGCTCGCCCCTCAGGAGGAGTTCTCCCATGATCGCGAGCTCCTCCTTCCCCACGCCCAGCCACTCGTAGGCCAGATGCCGATACCTCGGAAGCTTGCCGCTGCCGTACACCTCCGCCATCGCGCCGCATTCCCGCAGACCCTTCACGGCCCGCATCACCTGCTCCTCGTCGAGCGTCATCAGCGGATCACGGTTGCTCTTCTGATTACAGCCGGTCATGAGTCCATTGAGCGACAGCGGATACTGGTCGGGCGTCGTCTTCCCCTTCTCGATGAGCACGCCGAGCACCCGTCGTTCGAATGCATCGAGGGGCCGAAGCGGCTTCGCCGGGGCGCCAGGCTGCGCGGATGCGTCGTCCATCGTCGTTCTCCCAGAGGCCAAACAGAATCACTGCCGACGCCGCCACGCTGCCCCGCGGGATCAGCGCAGAGCCGGTGATCCGCAGCTTGAGATGAAAATACCAGAAGACGGCTACTTCACCTTCACAGGAATACTCGCGGAGTGTGCCGAGAACTCCGGTGCGTAGCGGCTCCTGATCGTGGCGAACCCGCTCGACGCCGTGCCGCGGTGGGCCGCCCGCAGCGAATACTCAAAGACGTGCGTGCCCCGCGGCAGCCGCTCGAAAAACAGCTGCGTGGCGGTGTCGCGGATCGCCACGTACCAGCCTGCGCCGTCGGCCCAGCGCCAGCCCGAGAGCACGTCGACCGGCTCGGTGAGGCTCGGCCGGTGGTCGGCGAGTTCCAAAAACTCGTAGTCGCGGTCGCTCGTGACCACGAGCCGCACGACGAGTTCGTCGCCCACCTCGACGGCCATGCCGTCGCCGGCGGGCACAAGCTCAGGCCCCGCCTTCGTGAATCGCTTCACAAAGAGTTTCTTCTCGATGGCGAGTTCCTCGCGACCCGCAGCCGGCACGTTCGCGATATCGTCGAGATACTGCCAGTGCACGCCCCCCCAGGCCAGCCCGGCGTCGGGCTTCTTCAAGGTGACGGTGCCCATCGCCGGCGTGATCTCGCGGCGCACGAAGCGGGTTTCGAAGAAGCCAGTGCCGGCCTCGACCTTCTCCGGCGCGATCGTTTCGGCGCCCACGGTGACCGCGACGAGCTCCTGCGAACCGAGCAGGTCGTCACCGCGGCCAAGGAGTGCCCCCACGGCGTCGGCGGTCGAGCGGCTCCCAGGCCAGCGGCTCGTCCGCTTCTGCGAGAGCAGCCACACCTTCAAGGCCTCGACCGCGTCCTTGTCGCCGGCCACCTCGTCGAAGCACTCGACCATGATCGCCTGCGTAGCGATCGGGGCGTAGGCCCAGCTCCACCAGCCCGGATGCGGGTCGCGCCACCACATGCCCTGCCAGGAGTCCTTCTCCTGCCCGGGCTTCACATCGGCATCCACGGCCCGCTGCTTGAGGCTGTCGACGATCGAGAGGGCCGTCGGCTTGTCACCGGCGCGCGTAAGCGCGATCGCGAGGTGCCCCTGCGAGCGGCGGTCCTCGATCTTCATCCAGCGTTGCTTCCCCACGTCGAGGCCCCATTCGATCGCGGCCTTGGCCGCGCCCTCGGGCGGCGCGTCGACCGCGAAGAAACTCCGCGCGTAGAGGGCGTAGGCGCCGATCGGCGTGAGCACGGGCTCCTTCACCTTCTCGGCCCACGTCCGCTCCTCGACGAGTCGGCCGTCAAGCCAGGGGAGTGCCTGAAGCGCCGGCTGCACGTCGATCTTCACGCCAGCGGCCCGCAGCCGGCCGAAGCCCGCGACGATCCCGAGCGTGACACTGTCGCAAGTTCGGCCGCCGGGGAACCAGGGCCAGCCACCGTCGCCGTTCCGAAGCGCGGCGAGCCGGGCAAGGGCCGCCTCCGACTCGTTCGCGGCCCGCGTGGCGTCGAACAACAGCGCGATCCGGGCCCGGGCCTCCTGTTCGTCGACGGCGTCGCGGACCCAGGGCGTCTCGGCGAGCAGCGTCTTGACGAGGTCGGTGTTCTTTTCCAGCGGGCTTTCCAAGGCGGCCGTCCCCTTCCATTGCTCGAACACCCGCGCGATCCGCGGGTCGCTCGTGGTGAGGTGCCGGGCCAGCGAGTTGGCGTAGAGCCGCGTGAACAGCGTCTCGGTGCTCTCGTCGGCCTGCTCCATGATCGAGGGCAGCGCGAGGACGGCGTACCAGGCCGGGTTCGAGGCGGCCTGCACGACGAGCGACTGGCTTTGGATGTCGGTGCCGGCGCTCTTCAGGAGCCGCTCGAGCGACACCGTGCGCTCGGCCGGTCCGCGGAGCGTGACGGGCACCGTCTCGGTCACGAGCACTCGACGCGGCAGGACCACGAGCAGGGCCTCCTCGCCGTCGCTCGCGGGCTTGGCCGAGTCCGTCGCCGTGCCCACGGCGAGGTAGCGGAGCACGTCGGTGCCGTCGGCCACCTTGACGGTGAACACGACCGGTTTTGACTCACCGGCGGCGAGATCGAATGGCTGCTCCTTGGGGCCGTCGATGAGGCCATTGCGGGAGTCGTTGGTGCGGGCGTCGTTGAGCGCGAACGTCACCTTCCCCGCGAGCCGGCCGTCCGACTTGTTGCTCACCTTCACCGGGATCTGCACGACGTCGCCCTCGCGCAAAAACCGCGGCACGAGCGGCTCCACCATCAGGTCTTTTGCCGCGACCGCGGTGTCAACGAGCGTGCCCGAGCGGAGGGCCGCATCGTGAGCCAGGCCCTTGAACTGCCAGGTCGTGAGCGTGTCGGGCAGCGTGAACTCGATCGTCACGATGCCGTCGGCGTTGCTCGACAGCGTGGGCAGGAAGAACGCCGTCTCGACCAGGTTCTTTCGTGGCGGCGGTGCCGCGGCGGTGGCCCCAGCCCCGGGCGCGGCGGGCGGCGCGTCGCCCTGGGCCGCCTGCTTCCTGCCGCCCCGAACTTTGT
>CAMBPQ010000118.1 GCA_945869735.1 Planctomicrobium piriforme | reverse complement strand
CCCGTAGGTGTCTGGGCAGTATCTCAGTCCCAATGACGCGGGTCGTGCTCTCACACCCGCTACCCATCGTTGCCTTGGTGGGCCGTTACCCCGCCAACAAGCTAATAGGATGCAGGCCCCTCCCAAGGTGGAATCACACCTTTGGTCCGAAGACATTATCCGGTATTACCTGCAGTTTCCCGCAGCTATCCCAGACCCCGGGGTAGGTACCTACACATTACTGTCCCTTTCGCCGCTGTCCCCGTATTGCTACGGTTCTCGCTCGACTTGCATGCCTAATCCACGCCGCCAACGTTCACTCTGAGCCAGAATCAAACCCTTCAATTTTTGGTTCTTCATGCCGTACCTGCCGAAGCAAATACGGCGTTGATTCGCCTGAATCTCGAAAAGATTCGACCTAACTGTGTTTAAAAAATGGTTCATAACCGAACGTCGGTTGCCCGACTCTCGGTCACTTGCCGGTACACGATCGCGTGCCGGCCGAAACCAAAAAAGATCGACTGCCAAATTGTCAAAGATCAGTTCGCCACGAACAACCTTGCAGTTCTTCGCAGCGAGCCCCCAAGCATAGCAGCATCGGACACGTGGTCAACAGGCTGCTTTTCCGCCGGGAAATTTTTCCGACCCACCTTCATCGGCATGCGAACGGCGGGGCTTCAGGAGATACGACGCCGGCCTGTCAGCTGTTCACGGCCTTCGAAAAAAGGCGGGGAGCACTATTTTTCCGCATCCAAAACGACCGGCACGTCGAGTTTGTGCCCCTCCCGCTCAACCGTGATCAAGACCTGTTCGCCGGGATTTCGCGACTCCACCGCCGACAGAAAATCGTCTGCAGTCCGTACTGCTTGCCCAGCCACCGCGATGATCAGATCCGCGCCGGAACGATCAACCCGCGAGGTTTCCACGGTAAATGGCCCCTGCCGCCGCCGTCCGCGGATGATCTTGAATCCGCGAAGCCCCGCCCGTTCGGCGGGCCCCTCGGGGCTGAGTTCGGCCACCACCAGCCCGACATCCGACTGGTACACGCGGGCGATGCCGGCGTCTGGCCGCACCACTTTTCCCTGCTTGATGAGTTGGGGAACGATCCGTGAGAGCGTGCCCACGGGGATCGCAAACCCGACGCCGGCACTCTGGCCGGTGCGGCTCGCGATGGCCGTGGTCATCCCGATCAGCCGGCTGCCGCTGTCAACGAGCGGGCCGCCAGAGTTGCCCGGATTAATCGCGGCGTCGGTCTGGATGATCGACTTGATCGTGCGGCCTGTCTTCGTCGGCAGCGAGCGGTTGAGGCTTGAGATGATCCCCGTCGTAAGCGTCCGCTCGAGACCGAAGGGGTTGCCGATCGCGAACACCCGCTGGCCCACGCGCAGGTCATTCGACATGCCGAACGCCACGGGATGCAGAATCGCCTCCGGCGCGTCGACCTTGATCACGGCCACGTCCGTGGCCGGATCGATGCCGACCACGCGGGCCGCGTGAGACGATCCATCGTACAGCATGGCCTGGATCTCGCGAGCACCCTCCACAACGTGGAAGTTCGTCAGCACATGCCCCTGCCGATCAAGAACGATGCCTGACCCGGCCCCCTCCGAAGGCACCTCCAAAAGAAACAGGCCGGTGGCCACGGTGGCCTTTGTGTTGATGTTCACCACGCCGCGGTTGACCGCCTCATAGACGCCGATATTAATCCGCTCCTCCGGCGTGAACGCCCGCTCAACCGCCCCCGCTTCAGGCCCCGACACGCCCTGCCCGCTCTCGGATGCCGCGGCCAAACCGCCGCAAAAAATCGCGAGAAACTGCGGTAAAGTCCATTTCCCGGAAGCAAGGCGGAAGGTCATGATGCGGATTTCCACGGGGCGAGGGACGCGAGTCGCCGCACCAGAACGCGAGCGGTACGGCGATTATCGGGAGTCGGTCGTGATGCTCCAAGGCGAATCAGCGGCCACCAACATGGCGGTCGGCCAACAAAAAGGTGAAAATACCGCTGCGTCCGCCCAGAACGACGTTGGCGGGTTTCTGCCGGACAAATATGCTCTGTGACAGTCCCCTTGCCGGCACCGACCACCACCAGGCCTCGGAGCGTCTGTCATGTACCGCCCCCGGTTGCCCTTTTTCACAGTCGCGATCGCGATCACCTTCGCGTGGTGGTTCGAGCCGGCCCACGCAGCCGAACCGGCAGCAGCAGTGACCTTTGTCGAGGCGTGCGTCGCTGCTAACGGCCAACAGCCCGTGACCGCGGTGGGAATGCGGGCCGCCGCGACCACCGCAACCGCCGGCCCGACCCATGTGGTCGTGCTCATCGACACGTCGGCGAGCCAGACAGGCGCTTACCGTCAGCGTGCGATCGAGTCACTCACCGGACTGCTCGAGAAGTCGCGGCCCGATGACCGGTTCGCCGCATCCGCCGTCGACGTCTCCAGCACGCCGCTGGCAGATGGATTCCACGCGGGGAAGAGCGACTCTCTCCGCAAGGCGCGACTCGCCTTGGACGGCCGCACCCCGCTCGGCTCGACCGACCTCCTTGCCGCGATCGAAGGAGCCGCGATGCAACTGACTGCAGTCGAAGGACCTCGCGCGATCATCTACATCGGCGACGGGCCAGCGCTCAGCGGGATCGACGCCGACGACTTTTCGCGGGTGATCGACCTCCTGCGGTCCGAGCGGATTTCGATCTCCAGCCTCGGCGTGGGCCCGCATATCAACTGGCCATGCCTCGCGGCGCTTGCCAGCGCCACCGGAGGCATGCTGGCGGTGCCGGAAGACGGTGCCGATGCGAAAGCAGCCGGGGCGACCATCGGCCAACTCGCGGTGCAACCGATCGCCTGGCCCACCGACGTGGCGATTGCGAGCGATGCCCCGGGCGCCGACCTCCGTCTGATTCCTGGTCGTCTGCCACCCCTGCGGGCCGACCGCGACTCGGTGGTGCTGATCGAAGGCACCCTCGATGCCGGTCGCCTTGACATCTCGCTCAACGGCGGAGATGCCACAACGATCGCGATCCCGGCCGCCACGCCCCGAGCGGAAAACGCCTACCTTGCCGAACTGGCCCGTAATGCCCGCGACAGCGACGGCGTCTTCCTTCCGCTTCTCGGTCGCGAAGGGATCGACCTCGCCCGGAGCGTGATCCGTGGCGAGGCTGCCACGCTCGCGGCGCTCTCGCGGCAGGCCGAGGTATCCGGCGCTCACGCCTCAGCCGTGCGACTCGCCGAAGCCTCTCTCCGCCGGGATCCCGACAACACCGATGCATCGCTCATCCGCGAAGTGGCGCAGCGCGGGCTGGCGGGCAGCGCGGACGACCTGCCGCCACCGCGCCCCTCGAGCGCTGACCCCAGACGGCCGAGCGCTGACTCCGGACGGCCGAGCGCTGACTCCGGACGGCCGAGCCTGGGCGCCGACGACGAATCCGAACTCGCCGAACTCGACCAGATGCGGCGTGTGCGGGCACAAAACCTCGAGCAGGACACGGCCGTGAGGCTCCGCGAATCGCGAAATCTGCTCGTCACTGACCCCGACCTCGCCCGTGAGCAACTCAAGCAACTTCAGCAAGAGGTCCGGGAATCCGACGATCTCGACGCCGGCACCCGCGAGCGATTGCTGGCCCAGGTCGAGATGCGCATCCGCGAGTCGATCGTGCGTTCACGAGAGAAGCTGGACCGCGACCTGGCCGCCGAGCGGAGAGCGGCCATTGGACGCGAGCGGCAGCGGCTCAACGGCGAACTGCAGCGGCGCGAGGAGAAGATCAAGCAACTCACCGAGCGATACAACGCGCTGGTCGAGGAGGGTATCCGCGTCGGTTACCAGCGGCCCACCAATGCGTTTGTGCAGGCGGAGCGGGAAGTCGCGGAGGTGATCGCCGAGGAGGCTCCGCCCCTCCACGCCAACCACCCAATTCCCATGACGGCCCGGGTTGTCGGCACGACAGCCCCGCTCGTCGCCCGCCTCCTCGACTACGACGCCGAGAACGCCCGAGTGAGGCGGGATCAGCAGCGGGGCTTCATGGACGTCCTGCATCTGGCAGATGCAGCAGCAATTCCATTCTCTGATGAGCCGCCGATCCTCTACCCGAGCGCCGAGCGGTGGAAGGAGATCACGCGGCTCCGCGAGAAATACAAGTCTGTCGATCTGGCTAATCCGGGAAGCCAGGAACAGAAAATCTACTCGGCCCTCGACGAGCCCGTCTCACAGTTCGAGTTCAACGAGACGCCGCTGCGGGATGTCATTGCCCAGATTAAAGACTCCAACAACATCCCGGTTCAGCTCGACGTCAAAGCCCTGGAAGAGGCAGGCCTCGATCTCGACACGCCGATCACGGAAAACCTGTCGGGCATCACGCTGCG
>CAMBPQ010000117.1 GCA_945869735.1 Planctomicrobium piriforme | reverse complement strand
AGGGCCGCGAAGCCAGCGCCGTGGTCGGGGAGCACGAGCCCGGCACGCAGGCCGTGGACGATCGCCAGCCGGTCCTTCCAGGGTGTGAACGGCTCGATGTCGAACGGAAGCGTCATCTTCTCCAGGGACATCGTCTTCGTTTCCGTGCCCTGAAGGCCGGGGGCTGGAAGCTCGAGCGGCAGCGAGCCGGGCTCGTGAAAGCCGTTGCCGAAGAGGACGAACACCACCCGCTTGGGTGTCTTGTAGGTGCCCGCCTCCTTGGCGGCGAGCGTGTTGAACAGCGGCGCGAAGGCGATGCTGCCGGCGCCGGCGGAAATCGACTTCAGGAGCGTGCGACGGGGAAACATGGCGGGAGCCTCGCGGGGTGGGGGCCGGAGCGGCGTCAGTCTTCGAGCGTGCGGTAGAGAAAGGCGTCGGATGACAACAGCGACATGATCAGGGCCTTCATACTACCGCCGGAGTCGCGGTAGGCCCGGTGGGCGGCGACGAGAGTCGGCCCGTCGGCGAGCGTCTCGTTGCGGCCGAGGAAGTAGCGGAAGGCGTGCCGCACGAAGACCTGCTCGACGTGCTCGGAGTCGGCGAGCCGGCGGATCAACTCGAAGGGATCCTGGACGGGGCCGTCGAGAGACGGATCGATCGCATCGGTCACGCGGCCGGTGGTGTCGAGGGGCAGATCCTTGTAGAGCGTGCGCTGCGGCGCGCCGGTCTTTCGGTCGACGTTCTTGGGCGACTCGGTGGCCTCCTTGTCCACCACCTGTTCCGTGGTGCGGAAGCGGCCGAAGTGGTCGAACTGCTCGAACGGCAGGCCGAGTGGGTCCATTATCTTGTGGCAGTTCCAGCAGTAGTCCGCCCGCGTCGCCTGCATGCGGTCGCGAAGCGTGCGGTGCGGCTCGTCAGGGAGCATCGCGTTGACGGTGATCGGCACGTCGGGGACTCGGCCACCGAGTAGCTTCTCGCGAATCCAGCGGCCACGGTGGATCGCGTGGTTGTCGAAGTTGCCCGATTGAGCCACCAGCCAAGCCGGGTGTGTCAGCAGGCCCATGCGGTGCTCGGGAGGCAGGTCGTACATGCGATTCGGATCCCAGTCGGTGCGATCCTTGATCGGCACCTCGTAGATCGCGACCGCACTCCGTTCATCAGCCTCGAAATTCGGTTTCTTGAGACGGTAGCTGTCCGCCAAACTGTGGTTCTGGCGGTCGGGAGGCACGGTCATGGCGTAGGTCTTGGTGGTGGTCAGGAGCGTCCGCAGCACCTCCCGATCTTCGGCCAGAACCGCCTGCACGAGCTTGTCGGCGTCGCTCACGAAGAAGGTCGGATTCCAGCCCACTGGCTCACGGATTCCAATTCGTTGGAGCGTCACCCTGTCTTTGAAGACGCCGGGCGCCTGGGGATACCCGAAGTACTCACGGAAGAACCGCAGGATCCGCGGCGTGGCAGTCTGCGGGTCTTCGAGGATCCGCCGCACCTCGGTCGCCACGCCTGCGCTGGTCCCAAGTTTTCCGGTGGCTGCCGCTTCGACGAGCGGTTCGTCGGGCAGGGCGTCCGTGAGCGTGAAGGCGATCGACCGCGCCAGCGCTGCGGCTGCGAGCAGTTCCCGGGGGCTTCCGTGGCTGGGAACCTCGATCCGGTAAAGCATTTCGGGCTGACAGAGAAGGAGGATGAAGAACTGCTTCGCCGCCTCCGCTCCACCGATGTCGGCGACCGTGTGCCGCAGGAATGCAGCGTAGCGCTCCTCTTCGGCGGCTGACGGTGGCCGGCGGAAAATCGCCTCGAACGTCGGCTCCACCGCGGCGGCGGCCTGATCGGCGGTCGCCGCCTTATCGGCCTTGCAAATGGCGGCGATTTCCTTGACGTAACCGCCAGAGCTTGGCACGTTGCCCGAGTGCCGCTTGACGAGGGCCTCGGAGAGGATCGTGGCGTTGCGAATCAGGAAATCGATCTCCGCCTCGCCCACACGGTGGGCGGATGAATAGTCGGCGAAGTCCCGCTGGGGCGTGAAGTTCCACGGGGCCACGAACTTGTGCTCGCTGTAGTTCCTTAGTCCAAGGGAGAACCCCTTGATCAGGTCGTCCACGAACCGCTCGTACGCCCCGCCCTGAAGCCGCCACAACCGAGCCCGGGTGCCGGACGGGTCCAGCGGCTGCGCGCTGGAGAACAGGGCCGTGTGGTCCACGTAGTTGCCCTTCGCCGGCGCGAGCCACTTGCCCTCGTCGAGCGTGATGCCGGCGGCGGTGAGCGTCGCGGTGAGCCAGCGGCCGGCCCGCTGCCGCTCGGCTTCGCTCGGCTGCTCGGAGTCGGCCGGCGGCATGTCGTGGCTTTCGATGCGGTCGAGGACCGATTGCCAGACCCTTAACTCGTCAGGCTTCGAGAGGTTGCCTGTCAGGCCGTCGAGCGACAACGCGCCTTCCGGTTCCTTGCCGCCGTGGCAGTCGGCGCAATATCGCTCGACGAGCGGGGCGACGGCGACGGAGAAGGTCTCGGCATTCGGCTTAGCGAAGCACGATGTGGCCACGGCGAGCCCGCCGATGATGGAGGCCAGTGGTAAGAAACCGGCACCGATGAAACGGAAGGCGCTGTGCGTCGGCCGTTTCAAACCGCGATCTTCTCTTCGCACGTCCACTCCGATCCTGTGGACGGGAATGTGCACTGCCGACGGTCTCGACGAGGCGTTTCCCGAGGCCGCTACCAGGCGACGAGGTCCGCGATCCGCACGGGACGGCGCTCGCCCATCGAGTTCACGGCCGCGATCCCGATCAGCGAACTCATCACGCCGGCCCGCACGCCGGCCCGTTGGCCAAGCGGGTCAGCGGCCCCGGGGCGGAAGATGGCGTCGCGCAGCCGCACGTCGGCGCCACCATGGTCCTCGTCATCGGTGTCGATCGGGATCACTCGGCTCGCGCCGGCCGTCGGGATCACGCGGATCTCGATGTCGGCGGCCGGCTTCCAGGGCTGGCGGTCGAAGTTCCGCATCTCGATCCGGCCCCGGGTGCCGTTGATCACCAGCATCTCCCCTTCGCAGGGCGCCGCCGCGTTGAGCGAGTAGTTCACCAGGGCCCCGGAGTCATAGCGGATTTGCACCACCGCCGTGTCGTGGATGTCAATGCCGTTCCTGTAGACGCAGGCGTCGCGGAAGTAGCCATCCTGATCCTCGCACTCAACGTAAAGTTTCGTGAGCCGTTCGTCTCGGGTGATGTCCCAGGCAAACTCACACCGCTGCTTGAAGGTGCAGGCCCGGCACGTGGTATGGCGGAACGGGCCGTTGTGGCCGTAGACGGCGAGCCGCCCGTGGGCCGTCACCTCCACGGGGGCGGCATCGAGCCACCAGTTCAGCTGGTCGAACTGGTGCGAGGACTTGTGGCAGAGCAGCGTGCCCGAGTTCTCGGCGAAGGCGTGCCAGCGACGGAAGTAATCGGCTCCGTGTCGGCGGTCCAGGAACTCGTCGTACGTCACTTGAAGGATCTCGCCGACCTCACCGGCCAAGAGCAGTTCCTTGACCTTCATCGCACCCGCGTCGTGGCGGGCATTGAAGGTGACGGTCAACTGCCGGCCCGTCTGCTTGTGGGCATCCAGGATGTCCTGCGCCTGCCGGGCCGTGGTACACAGCGGCTTCTCGCAGATCACGTCGCAGCCCAGTCGCAGGGCACGGCATACGTACTCGGCGTGCCGGGAGTCGATGGTGGTGACGATCACCGTGTCGGGCTTGGCTTCGCGGACCATCGCGTCGAAGTCGGTAAACGTCGGTGCGTCGGTGCCGATCATGCCCCGGGCCACGGCGGCGCGCTCCGGATTCACGTCGCACAGGGCCACGAACTCGACGAGTTCTGCGTAACTCGCGACGACGGGCGCGCCCCAAGAGCCCACGCCCCGCTGGCCGGTGCCCACCATCGCGAGCCGACGCTTCGCGGCCGCGGGCGGGGCGAGGGCGGCGGCCGAGGGAAGGGTGGAAATCGCGACCCCGATGGCGCCGGCCTGCCTCATGAACACGCGGCGGTGGACGGAGCCAACCGAACTCGTGGAACGCGACGCACCGTTTCTAATGGCTTCCGCCATGACTTCTCCCCAGCAATGGTATCCCGGCCGGACAGCATGGAATCGAGACCCGAGGTCAGAAGATTGTAACCGGAAGGTGCGGTGAACACCACCGGCTTTCCCTCTCCGTTCACCGACGGCGCGGGCTCCGCTGCGATGCAGCGGTCCTAGCATCGCAACCTGGCACCGCAACCTACTTCGCTTCCATCAGCCAGGCAAGCAGATTGACCCCCTCCCCAAATCCTGAGCCATTTCTTGTGAGAGAATCCTCGTCCCCCGTGTGGGGTTTGAAAGGGTTCTCAGATGAAGAAGCGACACAGTGCAGAGCAGATTGTTGGCTTGCTTCGGCAGGCTGACGTGGATCTTGGGAAGGG
>CAMBPQ010000116.1 GCA_945869735.1 Planctomicrobium piriforme | reverse complement strand
AGTATGCGGTACGGGCCAGTGATTCGTGGACGGTCATGGCAAACATTTGGCGGGAGTACTCGCTTACCGACCGTCTCGGTCTCTACGGTGGCGGTGGGATCGGTGCAGGCGGATACCGCATCTCCGTCGACGACCAGACCGCATCCGGAGCGGACGTCGACGCGGCATTCGCCTGGCAGGTGGGCACCGGTGTGACCTGGAGCATCGGGCCGCGCCTCACGGTCGACTTCGGGTACCGCTTCCTCGACCTCGGCACCATGTCGATGCCCTTGGCTCTTAATGGCGGCGCTCCGGCGGGGAACTACACCTCCGCGTTCTCGGCGAGCGAGTGGCTGCTGAGCGTCCGTATCTACGAGCCCTTCGCCTCGCTACGCCGCTGAAGCGGATGTTGGCGGATACCGAACTGGACAAGACGATCCTTCGCGAGGCGGCTTCGGGTAGGCCGACGGCCGCCGCCCACTTCTCGGCGGCGGCGGTGGTGTTCCGCGTCGACGAGCGGATCCTCACTCTGGACGTGGTGCGGTATTGTGCCCGACCCGCATTCGCACTCGAACGGCTCACGGACACCGGTGGTCGTGACGGGAAGCCCGAGCACGTCCGCTCCACGCTTCCGCGGCATTCACGCGGGCAGTGGATCGGGCCAGGGCGGAACAAGAAGGCGACGGCGGCTGACGCGCAGGGTACTCGCGCACGTCAGCGATTTGGCAAGGGATTTCGGGTCGCGCTGAGGCCGCTCGGCACCCAAAAAGAAAGCCCCACACGCGGCCCGCGATGCTCAGAAGCCAATCAGCACCCGTCCCACGCTTGCGGATGTGCTATTGATCGTCCTATCCTTTTACCCTTTTCTATCCTTCGTCCTCGCAGATCCGCGCGACCACCTGCCGCGGTGAGAGCGGCTCGCCGAAGACGTCGATCGTCCGCTGGCGGCTCGCGGGGCTGACGACATCCCCTTGCGAGACGAGTTTGCCCCGCAGCGCGTCAAGCCGCTGGCGGCCGTCAGCCGCGGCGAGATCGATCCGTTCGCAGAGGGGCGGGGCGGCCTTCATTCGCCCCAGAATACACCGCTGCTCGCCGCCGACGCCATGGTCGACTATGCTTTGAAATCTCCGCCGAGAGTAGTTCATCGTTTGTATGATCGGATGCCAACTCCTTCTCGAGAACTCCGGCATGCTCAAGCGATCGACGTTCCGCCTGCGGCCCGATGGGGCGGGTTGCGGCCCAGCTGCCTTGATCCTGTGCTCGGGTGCCTGGCTCGCCGAGGTCGCGACGGTCGCGAGCGCCGGCCCCGACTTTCAGCGGGAGATCCAGCCGATCCTGGCCGAGCACTGCGCCCACTGTCACGGCATCGACGCCGAGACCCGCCAGGGCGGGCTGCGGCTCGACCTCCGGCCAGCCGCCCTCGCGGGCGGCGATTCGGGTGCGGCCGCGATCGTGCCGGGCCGGCCCGACGAGAGTGAGATGGTGGCTCGGATCCACGCCACCGACCACGACGTCATCATGCCGCCGCCGCACGAAAAAAAGCCGCTCTCGGCGGAACAAAAAAAGCTCCTCGAAGCTTGGATCGCCGCCGGGGCGGACTTCCAGCCACATTGGGCGTTCGTCGCCCCGCGGAAGGCGGTGGTGCCGGCTGCGGCGGCCCAGCCAATCGACGCCTTTGTGCGCGATCATCTTGCCCGGAAGCAGATCGAGCCGGCCCCTCCGGCCGATCCGGCCATGCTCTGCCGCCGGCTGTATCTCGACCTCGTGGGCCTGCCACCTTCGTCCGAGGATCTCGCCGCCTTCGAGCGGGACGGCTACGAACAGACGGTGGAGAGGCTCCTGGCCACCCCCCGCTACGGCGAGAAATGGGCTCGCCATTGGCTCGACCTCGCCCGCTATTCCGACTCCAACGGCTACGAGAAGGACTTGCCCCGCGCGATGTGGGCCTGGCGGGACTGGGTGATCGATGCCTTCAATCGCGACCTGCCGTATGACCAGTTCGTGATCGAGCAGATCGCCGGCGACCTGCTCCCGCATGCGACCCAGGATCAGATCGTGGCCACCGGCTTCCTCCGCAACAGCATGCTCAACGAGGAGGGGGCGATCATCCCGGAGGAGTTCCGGATGGTGGAGATGGTTGACCGGATCGACTGCGTCGGCAAGGCGGTGCTCGGCCTCACGACCCAGTGCGCCCAGTGCCACACGCACAAGTTCGATCCGCTCACCCACGACGAGTATTTCGGTCTGTTCGCCTTCTTGAACGACACCTACGAGAGCCGGTCCTCTGTCTACCCGCCGGCCCAACTGGAGCAGTTGGCGGCGATCCGAGCCGAGGTCGCCGCAGCCGAGGAGGAAATCCGGCGTCTGCGGCCCGGCTGGGAAGCCGAGGTGGAGAGGTGGGCGGCGGAGGTGGCCGGCTCGCTGCCCGGCTGGACCCCGATCACGATGGCCGAGATGCGCAGCAGCGGCCTGCTGACGCACCCCACACAGCGGGCCGATGGCTCGATCCTGATGATCGGCCACCGGGATGCCGAGCACGTGTTCGAGGCGGACCTCGACCTGGCCGGGGCCACGGGCCTGCAACTCGAGGCGCTCACCGACGGCGACCTGTTCATGAATGGCCCCGGCCGTGACGGCCTCTGGTCGATCGGTCGCCTGCGGGTTCAACTGAAGCAGCCCGACGCGAAGGACTGGGAGGAGATCAGGCTCGTCAACGCGACGGCCGACTTCTCGGAGCCGGAGTCGACGGTGCCGCAACCGCAGGCCGATGCCGCAAAGAAAGATGGCCCGCCGCCCACCACGTCGATCGGCCCGGTGGCGAACCTGATCGACGGCGACGAGCATTCCGCCTGGCGAGCCGACCGGGGCCGGCTGCTCAGGCACCAGCCCTCGGTGGCGGTCGTGCAGTTCGAGAAACCGCTCGACGCTCCCGCCGGCACGCGGCTGAGGATCTCGCTTCGCTGGTCGGCCGGGCAGGTCTCCAACAAACCGCAGTCGATGCTCGGCTGCTGTCGATTCGGTCTCACGAAGGCACCAGTGCCCGCCGCGCCGCCGATCGACCACGGCGCGATCCTCGCCGCTCGCGTGCCCGCGGCCGAGCGGACCGACGCCGATCGGGCCGCGATCTTCGCCGCCTGGCGACAGACGATCCCCGCGGCCGCGGCGTTCAACGAGCGAATCGCGGCGGCCTGGGCCCGGGCTCCCGAGGCGCCGACCACCGTCCTCCATCTGGCATCCCGGTCGCCCGCCCAGCACCGGCCCACCCATCTCCTCGACCGGGGCACCTGGAACCAGCCGAAGCACGAGGTGCCGCCGCACGTGCCGGCGGGGCTGCATCCGCTGGAGGCGTCCGGCGATCCGCCGCGGCTGGCCTTCGCGAAGTGGCTCGTCGACCCGCGGTCGCCTCTCTCGGCTCGCGTGGCGGTCAACCGGATCTGGCAGACGCTGTTCGGCACAGGGCTCGCGGAGACGCCAGACGACTTCGGCACCCGGGCGCCGGTGCCCGAATACCGCGACCTGCTCGACTGGCTCTCGATGGACTTCATGGAGCGGGGCTGGAGCCAGAAGGAGGCGATCCGGCAGATCGTGATGAGCGACACCTACCGGCAATCGTCGACCGTGTCGGCCGAGGCCCTGGCCCGCGACCCGGCCAACCGGCTCCTGGCCCGCGGCCCGCGGTTCCGGCCCGACGCCGAGGTGGTCCGCGACATCGCCCTGGCCGTGTCGGGGCTCTTGACCGAGAAGCTCGGCGGCCCGAGCGTCTACCCGCCGGTGCCGAAAAACGTGCTGGACTTCAACTTCACCGCGATCGACTGGCCAGAGGCCACGGGGCCCGACCGCTACCGCCGCTCGCTCTACACCTTCCGGCGGCGGTCGATGCCCGACCCTGCCCTCGGCAACTTCGACGCGCCCTCGGGCGATATCTCCTGTGCCCGCCGGCTGCGGAGCAACACGCCGCTGGCGGCCCTCACCGGGCTGAATGAGCCGGTGTTCCTGGAGGCGGCCCGGGCCCTGGCCCTGCGGACGCTCGGGGAGGGGGGAGCCGACGACGTCGGCCGGGTGGAGCGGGCGTTTTTCCTGTGCACCTCGCGGTCGCCATCGGCCGATGAGAAGCGGGAGTTGCTCGCCTTCCTGGCAGCCCAGCGGCAGCGGCTCGCCGCCGGCTGGCTCGATGCCCGCGAGATCGCCAGCGGCGCCCCCGAGACGTGGCCCGATCTGCCGGCCGGCACGACCCCCCAGGACGCGGCCGCCTGGACGCTCGTCTCGCGGGTGCTCTTGAACCTCGACGAAACGGTCACCAAGAACTGAGGTGCACAATGCGATCTGACTCGGTTCTCCACGAAGCCCGGGCCCGGCTTCTCTCCCGCCGCTGGTTCTTCGGCGACTGTGGCATCGGCCTGGCGGGGATCGCCGCCGGCGCCCTGGCCGCCCGCGAGGCGGTTGCCGGCCTCGCGGCCCCGAAGCCGCTGGCCGTCAAGCCGC
>CAMBPQ010000115.1 GCA_945869735.1 Planctomicrobium piriforme | reverse complement strand
AGCTGAACTGCATGCCCTGGTCGTCGTAGATCCAGCCGCCCTCGTATCGATTGCCCCAGGTCATGATCGTCCGCATCCAGCTGGTGTTGAGGTCCAACTGCAGCGGATCGGATCCGAAGATAAAAATGCCACCGATCACGTTGCCACCGGCTGTTCCCGAGGCCTGGATGCTGCCGTTGTTGAGCTGTTCAATCGCCTGAGGTGAGATCGGGGACGTGGGGATGAGGTAGCCGCCCGCTTTGGTTTGACCCACGCCCGTCACGCTCGCCGGCGTGATGGCCCAGTAGAGCCGGTCATAGTTGAAGAAGATGCCCTCGCTGAGCTCAGAATAGATCTCGTAGTCCTGCGAGTCGGGCGGAGCGAACATCTGAAAGTCGTAAAAGTCCTGGTCCGGTAGCAGCGGCATCCAGTTGCCGCCCGCAGAGGCAGACGGGGACGCGTACCATGCCGCTACGACCGTGAGGACGGTCGCCGCCAGACGCCTGAAAACCTTTGTCGTAGCCATCGCTTGTAGGCCCTGTGGAGCAGGATCCGATGTTCCGCCGATGCGGATTGCTCCTTTGGTATCGGTCGCGACGGTCGATCGGGTTGACGAAAGTTGGCAGACTCTGCGGGCTGTGACGGTTTTCGGGGCAACTCCCGCCGAAACGATGGCGGGTGGGGCCGCCTCGGGTATTCTGCGAAATACCGGTTTGCCCCAGCCGGCCCCCTTCGTGGAGCCCTGCTCATGACTCGCGTTGCCACTGTCGCCCTTCTTGCCCTCCTTGCCAACACCGCCGGGGCTGCTGAACCGCCCATCGGCCCAGGCCCCGTGGGTGCCGTTGGCCGTGATCGGGCAGCTGTGGTCGAAGCGGCGGCTCCTTCCGAGTTTCTACGACTCGTGCGAGACGATGCGGGTGAGCCGCTCTCACTCGACACCTCGATTGTCGAATACCGGGAGACGGCCGCGACAGCGGCAAAGGCGGGAAGACGAACGCCACTCCAGGTCGATCTGGTGTCAGCCGTCCACGTTGGTGGGGCCGACTACTACGAGACCCTCGACCGGATGTTCGCCGACTACGACGCCGTGCTCTACGAACTGGTCGCCCCGCCAAACGCCCGGGTGCCCAAGCCTGGCCGTAAGCCTGCCGGAGCCATTGGGTCGGCGCAACAGGGCCTCCGGAAGATGCTCGGTCTCGAGTTTCAGCTGGAAGGCATCGACTACTCGGCGAATAACTTCGTCCATGCCGATCTCTCACCCAAGGAGTTCGACGCGGCCATGGCGAAGCGGGGCGAGACGTGGTGGTCGATGTTCTCCCGGCTGATGCGGGAAAGCATGGCCCGGGCCGACCGCGATGGCGGTAGGGACGTGAGTGTCGGCCAACTCTTCGGCATTCTGTTCGGATCGGGTCCCGAACGGCAGACGACACTCCGCCGGATGATGGCCGAGCAGTTCACCGATATGGAGGTGCTCACCGCCGCGTTCGGAGGCGAGGAGGGATCGACCCTGATCACCGACCGCAACGCAGCGGCCCTGACCGTGCTCCGCGACCAGATCGCCAAGGGCAGGAGGCGGATCGCCATCTTCTATGGCGCCGCCCACATGGACGACTTCGACGCCAGGCTGCGGGAGGACTTCGGACTTCAGCCCGGCGAGCCGGTGTGGCTGGAGGCGTGGGACCTGCGGCCGCCCGAGCCCGAGCCGGCGAGGAAGTGACCGCGGGCCGTTGGAAGCCGCTCACCCTCGAAGCCCGACCGCACCATGGTCCCGGGCCGCGCCGCATGCCGATCGGCCCAGGCATCGGTCACGAACCGGGTTTCCTGCCAGACACCCTCGTAGCCGAGGATCTCCACAGCCTCCCCGACGGGATCAAACTCGAATGGCCCGCGATAGCCGTGATCGACGAGGCCCGACACCAGTGCTTCGAGATCAAGCGACCCGTGCCCGACGGGGAGTCGATCGCCACCGGCCGCAGGCGGGCCACAGCGGTCGGCCACCTGCACCACCGCCGACGCCGCGGCGAGCCGCGGCAGCATCTCCAGGGGTCCCGCCTCATGGCCAAAGTGCCAAAGATCAAGCGCCAGCCGAACGGCGACGTCGTCGAACCGCTCGACGAGGTCGAGCGCATCGCCAAGGCCGGCGAGAAAACTGCAGCCCGGCGCGGCCAGCGGGTGGACCGGCTTCAGGGCGAGTGCCACGCCGGCCTGCGAGGCCGTTGGGGTCAGGGCCTCGATGGCCTGCACGAGCAGGCGGCTGGCATGGCTCCTGGTGTGACCGCCGCGACAGCCACTGTGGATCACGAGACAGGGAGCACCCACCACCGCTGCGACGCCGATCGCCTCGATCGCGTCGTCGATGCTTTCGGCGAACGATCGGCCATCGCCCCCGGTAAAGCCTCCCGCCGATTGCAGGCTCGACACCCGAATGCCGGCGTCACCAACCAAACGGGCGGCGGCGGCGGCCCCGACGTCGGTCACCTTGGGCCGCCACAGGGAGATCGACTCCACGCCAGCGGCTGTGAGCCAGGTGATTTCTTGGGAAAGATCGCAACGGGAACTCGTCAGCTCGCTGACCGCGACATCAAACATGTTTCATTTTCCTTCGGGAGTCGCCGCTTTTCTGGCCGCGGCGTGGCAACCCGCCTCGAGGGTCGGAAGTATGGGAGCCCCACGCACAGACTGTCCAGAGAAATAACGAGTAGCGTCTTCAGAGCCGTGCGAGACAGGATTCGGAGCAAAACTGCACGTGACAGCATCGCGACAGTGATTTCCACTTGACAAATCATTTCGCACGTCCAGAGAGCAACAACCCGATGGCCCGACCACGACATCTCCGCGTCAGCGACGGCATCCGCGAGCTCGTGATCCCGGCTGAGGCGCTCGCCTGGCAGTTCGCGCGGTCGAGCGGGCCGGGCGGGCAGCACGTCAACCGCACCAGCAGCAAGGCCGTGCTGCGATTTGACGTCGCCGGTTCCCCATACCTGCCCGACGATGTCCGCCGCCGGCTCGTGGTCCGGGAAAAGTCACGCCTGACCACCGACGGCGAGCTGGTGATCACCAGCCAGGTGCATCGCGACCAGCCCCGGAACGTGGCCGAGTGTCTCGACAAACTGTCCGAGCTGATCCGTCGCTCCCTCACGCCGCCCAAGCGACGCCGGCCGACGCGAAAACCACGTTCCGCGATCGCGGAACGGCTGGAGTCGAAGAAACGCCGCTCACGCACGAAGCAGTGGCGGCAGCGGCCTGATTCCTGAGTCGGCCGCGGCGAACTGCCCGGCGGTGGACGGTGATATAATCGTTTCGCGGGCAGTGAGGCCCGCACCGCCACCTTACGAAGGACTCAACTCCATGGCGTCTCCCCGCAACATTGATTCCCTGCTCCGCAAATGGGACTTCCGCCCCGGCGAGGTCAACGCCCGGCTCCTCAAGACCCGCAGCGGCCGCGAGGTGCTCCAAATGCGAATCGACATGGGCGTGGTCCAGATGGAGACCGACCTCCGCCCCGATGGCCAGCGGCCCAATGGCGCTGAAACCTATTACGACTACCTCGTTGGCGAAGTGATCCGCGAGGGGGGTGGCTTCCGGCTGACAAAAGAACAGTGCTTCGAATCCGACCGCGAGTTCATCCAGTTTTACCAGCGTCGGCTCTGCTGGCTCTCGCTGCGGGAATACCGCCGTGCGGCCCGTGACGCAGACCACAGCCTCGCGTTCATGGATTTCGTGCGCGAACACTCCCCCGACGAAGAGTGGACACTGTCGCACGAGCAATACCGACCGTTTGTTCTCTTTCATCGCGTGCAGGCGAGCGCTCTGGCGGCGCTGCAGGACGACGGCCCCGAGACAGCGATCGGAGAGATCAACAGCGGGCTGGCGAGGTTTCGCGACCTCTTCGCCCGGTACGACGCCTTGGAGCAATACGCCGACGACGAACTCGTGAAGCGACTGGAAGAGATGCGGGAAAGCGTGCGGCAGCGATACGACGTGGGCCGAACGCTCGACGAGCAACTCGCCGAGGCCGTGAAGGCCGAGAACTACGAACTCGCGGCGAAGATCCGCGACCAGATCCGTCGCAGCGAGGAAGTCGGTATCGAGAATCGCACCGATTCCCGATCGTGAGGAGCCGGGGGTGGCACGCGCAGACGCCGGGGAATCTTTGCGACTCACGAGCAACGCCCCGTCGGCCAAGTACGCATCCTGTAGCAAAATCCCCCGGCGGCGAGAATGTCACCCCCGGCGAACCAAGACGGCATTGTTTCAATGCCAACCCGTATACCTCGCGCTCGCGCTTGGGGCTTCCTGACGGGAGGCGCGCCGCAGGGATGATCGCACCGATTCCCGATCGTGAGGAACCATGCCGCAGAGTGCCGGGTGCGATGAACAATTTACAACCTGCCCCAACGGCGAAGTTTGCCCAAGCCCTGCCCTCGCAGTCGCCCGCCTGAAACTGGGCAGGATGTGCGGTCTGGCTGTCGTAAAATCCCGCGCACAGCTGAACTTTTAGCTCTGGCACAGCGTATGCACTGCCATCACCCAGCAAGAGCGGACGCCATCCGCTGCCGACCCTGCCACGAGGATGTACGCCATGAATGCCACGAGCCTCCGCAACACGATTGAGCTCGACCGCCGTAACGTCATGCTCTTTGCCGTGAACGTAGACGGGGAGACCTGCACGGTCCGTGGGGCGATGGTATGGCCCATCGCAGAGGTACTCGACTACGAGCAGCAACTCGACGGGCTGGCGGCGGGCACGTTCGTCGACGGTAATGCGGAGATCGATGCCACCTTGATCGCCGACGTCCTCGATTCGCGGATGATCACTCCTCCCCGCCCGCAACGGCGGAGACAGAAGGCGGTCAGTTCCCGGGCGTTGTTCTACGCCGGCGGCTGAACGGCGGCGCGTGCTACACTCCCGGCCTCTCCGGGAGTGACGTATGAACGGTGCCGAACCGCTGCTCGATCTGGATGCCTGCCGGGTGCGGCAGGAACGTCTCCGCAAGCACATGGCTGAGCGGTCGCTCGACGCCGTGGTCGTCGTGACGGCCGAGCACGTGCAATACCTCACCGGCCACCGCTGGGACTTCCGCTTTTCTCCGCTCGCCGCGGTGCTGGCCACGGGCGACGTGCTCCTCGTCTGCCCCGACAAGCCGGTCGAGCGGG
>CAMBPQ010000114.1 GCA_945869735.1 Planctomicrobium piriforme | reverse complement strand
GGGACGACACGCTCCAGGAGGGAGAGGTGATCGCGGTGGAGCCGGCGCTCTACGATCCCGTGCTGCGATGCGGCATGCGGATCGAGAACGACTATCTCGTAACGGCCGCGGGCCTCGTGAACCTCAGCCCCTTTCCGCTCGGTCTCACGGACTGATCGCCACGGCCGCGTCAGAATTCATAGCCGAAGGCCGCGAGGTCGTCGCTGAAATACTCCGCGATCAACGCCCGTGTCTCGGCGTCATAATACATACGATTACGGGCGTCACGGGGCGACACATTGCGGCGGTGCAGGCGTCCCAGGATTCCATGCCGGTCGGCAAACGCGTTCCAGTCGGCCGCCAGATTCTCGAACCGCAGGAGATCGCCGACCAGGAGGGTGCCGTCGCCTGCCGCCAACCAGGCCACCTGTGGCAGGAACAAGAGCAGGGTGTCGTCGATCATGTTGCGTTCGTTGAACGGCACGCCCATGCAATCGAAAAAGGCCCGCGTGCGGTAATCATCGTGGCGATAGGCGTCGATCTCCCACTGCGTAAACGGCAGGTGCAGGTTGGCGAGGTGCGGATTCGCCTCGCCGCTTTTGAACCGCCGGCGGCGAAAGTGATACTCCAATACGACCCGATCGAACGGGTTGCGGACGGCCGCGAAGAGTGTCGCTGCGGCACCATGTTCGGCGACCCAGCGTGCGGCCGTGCGGTGGCCGGCATTCACGATCGCATCACCGGCGGCCTCGGCGAGTCTCGTGCCCGTATTCTTGCTGATGTGGATGGAGACGGGCCTGAGATTCGCCATGGCGATGGCGCCGGGTTGGATGTCCTGCATCAGGCGATATGAGGGTTTAGGACACGACGCCACACCGCATGGCCGAGGGAGCGGGACGAAGGGCCCCTTGGACCGCTTCATTCAATCAGCGCTTTCAGTTCGGCAACGATACCGAACGCCGGTTGAGATGGGTCGTCCCGATTGCGGCCGAACTGGGCGACGCTGTAGGCCGTGTTTGGGGAACCGTCGGTGAGGAGCCGGACACGGACCCAAAGTGACCGGCCACCCAAAGACGTATCGGGCAGCGGTTCATCAATGGTCCAGTCGCCGGCCCACACGGGGCCCGTGATCGTATCACGGATCACAAGCCATTCTGTTCCATCGCGTGAAACCTCGATCGCAGCAGCTCCTCGGCCGACGCCGCCCGGTTCCGTCGTAAAGTCCCAACACCGAGAGCCCGCAATCAGCCTCGCCTGTACGATGGGCGACGCAGCGTCGAAGCGATAGGTGACGAAACACTCCCCGCCGTTCTTCAGTGGTCCGAGATAGGTGGCGGGCACTTCCTGCCACTCGCCATAGTGGCCCATGTCTCGCGCTTCGACCACGTAGGGCAGCGATTCTTTGATTCTTAGAAATGTGAGCGACGCTTCTCGAGCCCCGTCCTCAGCCTCGAGAAGCGGGGCCGGCTTCGTGGCAGGAAAGACGTGAGCCGGCACCGTGGAGACCGTGCGATGCGGACTCGGCATCGGGCGTCTCACTAGAAGCGTGATGCTCGCGGCCATGACGAAGACAGATGCCAACAACGCCAGCGCGTTTCGTCGGAGCATTCGAGGCGGGAAAGCCTTGGGCTCGCAGGTTCTTAGATCGGCGGCGAAGGCCGCTGCGGTTTGGTGACGACTTGCCGGGTCACGGCGGATGGCCCGACGGCAAACGGCAGCCAGCGCGGGTGTGAGCGATCGCGCGACTTGTAACTCACCGTCGCCGGTCACTTCGCTGAGGATCTCCGTAAGTGCGTTTCTTGAATGCGGTGTTCTTCCGGTAAGCGACTCGTGCAGCACGATCCCGAGACTGTAGATATCGGCTGCCGGACCGATCGGCTCTCCTTGGAACTGCTCCGGTGCCATGTACCGGAGCGTGCCGACGCTCGGTGCGAACATGCCGGCCTTGGTTGCCGACTGGGCAATGCCGAAGTCGGCGAGCACGGCGTCGTCGTGATGGCTGAGGAGAATATTGGCTGGCTTGACGTCACGGTGAATCACGCCCGCTCGGTGAGCGAAGTCGAGAGCGTGGGCGATTTGACCGACCCAGCGGATGGCTCGGACAGGCTCGATCGTCCCGCGAGCCAACTGTTCGGCAAGGCTACCGCCGTCCATGAACTCCGAGATGATGAAGCATTCGTCGCCTTCGGTTCCCACGTCATACACGGAGGCGATGGCAGGGTGGCGGAGTCGGGCGACTCGTCGGGCTTCCGCGAGAAAGGCATCTTTTATCGCGATCCGCCCTGCCTTTGGGATTTTGACCGCCACGACCCGCTGCAATCCCGTATCGAACCCCCGCCAGACCTCAGCGAATCCGCCCACGGCGACCCGCTCATCGAGGCGGTACCGTCCGCCAAGCAGCCTGCCGCCAGGCGGCCGGTCGAAATCGTTCTCCGGTGGAGAATCCTTCGGATGATCGAGCCAGGAGGTCGCCTTCAACACCCTGATGCGGCGCTCGAGCGGCTCGACGAGGTCGGGGCAATCACGGGCCAACTCCGCCGCCGGCACATCATGGCCGGCTCGAAGGGCGTCCTCCCAGGCGAGCAGGAGATCGGCGAGAAGTTCACGACTCCGCGAGTCCATCGTTCAGTTCCCCGTGCAGCCGGAGCTTGGCGTCATTCCAGCGGCGACGGATCGTCCTGACGGAGCAGCCCAAGATCGTCGCGGCCTCCTCCTGAGAGAAATCCTCGTAGTAGAGAAGATCGAACACCTCTCGCTCCTCGTCGGGTAGCGATTGCACCCGCTCATGAAACTCCGTCCACTCGGCGAGGTCGGCTGGCTCTGCCTCGATCGCATGCAGCGCACCACCTCGCTCGTCCCCCGGCTGATTATCGGTATGGTGATTGCGGCCGATGCCATGGGGGCCGAAGTGCTTACGGCCGAGGTCGATGAGTTCGCGGCGGATTTGGACCGTTGCAAGATTGAAAAAGTGCCGGTCAGTCTCCACATGTGCCTCCCCAAGCGCGCGATGCAGCCGAAGCATCGCATTCTGAAAGACATCGTCGGTCTGCTCCCAGCGTTGGAGGCCGGGGCGGCCATGAAACATTCGGCGAGTGAGGACGAGGAGGCGATCGCAGGCATGGTTGATGAGAAGATCCCGGGCCCGCGTGTCGCCCCCACGGAGGGCATTCACGAGATCCTGAAGGTGCTTATCGCCGGCAGACTGGGCGGATGTGGCCATGGGGCGGATAGACTACCCCTCCGGGGTGGCCGCGTCACGCGCAATGCAGGCCCTCCTCAGATTCGCCATGCGGGAACCGGACCGGTCACCGGCCATCACAAACGAGAGCAACGTGGCCGGTGTTGGCAGCGACCTACGCATTGCGAATACGAGGACAGCAGGCCTACCGATTGGGGGCTACTTAAGCTGCATATGGAGCCAAAATTCTGATGACACACTGCAGGATCACGGCCGTGCCGACAGCACCAGGGAGGAACCACGGCTTTACCCTTGTGGAGCTTTTGGTCGTGATCGCGATCATCGCCACGCTCATCGGGCTGCTGTTACCGGCGATCCAAAGCGCCAGGGAGTCAGCGCGGCGGGTGCAATGCCTGAGCCGGACGCGGCAGGTCGCCCTTGCACTCCTCGCCTATCACGAAGCCCGCAATCGGTTCCCAGAGGGGATGACTGACGCGGTCAACGATATCTCGACGGGCTACCGTATCTGCTGGATGCACCACCTCCTGCCGTTCATCGAGGAGGAACCACTTTACAAGCAACTCAAGCCACAGATGGATGCATTGATCCCGAACAGTTTCGGGATGCAAAGCGTAGACGGCCGCAACACGGTGGTGGGTGAGCTAGTCTGCCCGAGCAACCCCGGCGGTGCCCGCACGAACACACCTGCTGGCGACGGAGTCGGCAGCCAGGGATTCTTCGGCAACTACGTGCTCTGCGCGGGCTCGCGAGCCTACGGCACCAAGGCAGAGAGCCTCAACATGGATGGATTATTTTATTCCCGCTCGCGGACGCGGCTCAAGGACGTACGCGACGGCATGACACACACGCTGATGGTGGGGGAGCTGATCGTGGTACCCCGCGACGCCGGTGACACAGCCGCCTGCGCCTACTGGGGGGCAATGGATTACCGTGGTTCCTATTACAACGCCATGCACGGCGGATCGCTATTCACCACGCTCAATCCTCCAAACTCAACGGTGCCCGACTATCTCTGGGAGGCGTGCGCGAACTATCCGGCCCACGCGGCGCAGCCTAAGACGCCCTGCGGCGGCTGCACGGACAACTCGCGAAACAACGTGGGCGGCCGCAGCATGCACTTGGGCGGCTTGAACGTCGCGCTGGGGGACGGATCCGCGAGGTTCCTCCTTGAACAGATCGACCCGCAGGTCTGGCAGGCGCTTGGTACGCGGGACGGCGGCGAGTTTTTAGGAGAGCTCTGATGCAAAGAGTCGTCCTGGCCTGGTGCGTGATGGCGATCATGTCGTTGGGGTGCGGAACCTCCCAGGATGGGGTACGAGACGTATGGGGTGCCGTGACGGTTGACGAGAAATCGGTCGGAGATGGCGCAATTTACTTTATGGCTGCCGAGTCCGAGGCGGTGCTTGGCTTCGCGAAGATTCGCGGCGGTCGATACCAAGGCAAGGTCACGCCGGGACGGGCCAGAGTGCGGATCACCGCTGACCGACTCGTTCCTGGCCAAAACAACGAAGCCGGCAACACGTTGATCGAGCAATACATTCCATCGCGATACAACGAGGCGACAGAACTCGGGGCAACGATCGACCGCAGCCAGCGGCTCGACTGGAATCTCCGCGGCGACCGATAAGGAGCGTCATCCATTTGTTTATGGTGAAGTTGCGTTTCGGATGCACTTTCATGCTGATAAGGTGCGCTCAGATAACGATGTGCGAAGTCACCATCGGGCGGTGCGTTGCCCGGAGTGCCCTGCGATCGCGATTGGGGCTTCCCGACGGAAGGCAACACCCTCGGTTGACCCACACGATTCCCGATCGTGAGGAGCCGGGGATGGCACGCGCAGAAGCCGGGAATCTTTGCGCCTCACGAGCGACGCCCAGTCGGCCAGCAGGGCATCCTGTAGCAAAATCCCCGGCGCCGAGCATGCCACACCCGGCGAACCAATCCGGCACCGTCTCAGTGCGACCCGTACACCCCGCGCTCGCGCTTGGGGCTTCCTGGCGGGGGGTCACGACACACGTCAATCCGGCACCGTTTCGGTGCCACCCGCACACCCCGCGCCCGCGCTTGGGGCTTCCCGACCGAAGAGCCCCGGCCCAGCATGTCACCGCCGGGCGGGATCGCGTACATTCTTCCCCACTGCGGCCCGACGCCGCCCCGACATCTGTTCTCCAGGAATCACCGCATGTCCCTCGCCGAGGCTCCCCGCGACACCGCCCCTGGCCGCTGGCAGGCCCTCGCCGACCGCGTGCTTGCGGGTGGCACGATCGACCGCGTCGAGGCCCGCGGC
>CAMBPQ010000113.1 GCA_945869735.1 Planctomicrobium piriforme | reverse complement strand
CTTGGGGCTTCCTGACGGGAGGCAAGCTGCACGGATGATCGAACCGATTCTTGATCGTGAGGAGCCGGCGGCGAGCATGTCACCGCCGGTGAACCAATCCGGCACCGTTTCGCCCGCGACCCCACGGGCGCACTGCATGGGCAACCCCAGGCCCACAAAGTTCCCCGAAGGACCTCGCCTTTTGTCGGGCGTGCTCGGTAATCCTTAGAAAGATTTCACGACTTGGCCGCAACGACAGAACCGCTTGGGGTCGAATTGGCGACTGCTCGGGGGGCAATTGAAAGTCGAACCGTCGTACCAGGGCTGGTAGGATCGAGCTAAGGATGGTGTTGGCCATGGCCGTCCCGATGCAGGCGTGGGGGCCCAGTCCGAATGGAATGTACGCTCCTTTGGGTATGCGACGTTCCCCTTCGACCGAGAATCGTTCGGGATCAAAGCGGTCTGGCTGCGGGAAGAAGCGTTCGTCGCGGTGGATCACCCAGGGATATATGAAAATCCATGCGCCACGGGCGATGGTGTAGCCGCCGAGTTCCACGGGCTCGCGCGCTTGACGGGCGAACAGAACCCATGCGGGGGGGTACATTCGCATCGATTCTTTAAGAACACGTTCGCAGAGCGAAGGTTCGTTGTCGTACGCTTCCGTCGAGCATTCTTGTCGCAAGCGATCGAGCACCGACGGATGCTGCGCTAAAAGCAGCGTTGTCCAGGTGAGGCACGCGGCCACGGTGTGATGTCCGGCAAAGAACATTGCTGCGGCGCTGTCACGCACTTGCTCGGCCGTTAATCGCGACGATTCGTCCTCGCTATTGTTGGCGCGTAGCAAACAGCCGAGCAGATCGGTTCCCCATTGAGAGCTGGCTCGCCGTTGGGCAATGGCCGTATCGAGAAAGTCGCGAAGCTTGGCGATCGCACGCGCTCCTTGGCGCGCTTTGGTGCCGGGCATCCAATCGGGAACCGGAAAGGGGTTGGTGAACGCGGCCAGAATCGATTCGGAGACCGTTCCCATGCAGGCTTCGATCTCGGCCAGTTCGCCGTCGGGCTGCGACCCAAACAGCGCGCGAGCGGCCACACGCAGCGACAACCGCACAAACTCTTGGTTCGCGCCCACTTGATCGCGCTCCTGCCAGCCATCCAAAAAGGCTTCGGTCTCTTCGGCCACCAGCGCCTTGAGCTTGGGAAGCTGTCCCGGTTGAAATGCCGGTTGCAAAATACGTCGGTGACGGACCCAGTCGACACCGTCGGTCGTCAGAATTCCATCGCCCGCAAACTTGCGGAGCAGATTGGTTTGTCGCCGCTCCTTCACGAAGCTACGGGCTTTGGTGACCAGCACTTCGTGAATCAGCTCGGGATGGTTGATCTGATAGGCGCGGTGAATGAACAAGCGGTAGAAGGTGAGATCGCCATACCGTGCCATCTCGTGCGTGAACGAGAGCGGATCGAACCACTGCCTCGCCGCGTGCCGCCACGTTAGCCCAAACGCCGCATTCCAGTTGATGGGTCCGGGAGGCTTTCGCATCGTCTGCCTCTGCGAGGGGGTCCCCGCATGTTCGGGGTAGTGATAACGCAGGTACTCCTTACGACTATGCTTCGGTCCCGGCCCAGACGACACCCCCATTTTTGGTCGTTCGGGGAACTTTGTGGGCGTGGGGTTGCCCATGCAGTGCGCCCGTGGGGTCGCGGGCGAAACGGTGCCGGATTGGTTCACCGGCGGTGACATGCTCGCCGCCGGGGGATTTTGCTACAGGATGCTGGGGTGGCCGACTGGGGAATTGCTCGTGAGTCGCAAAGATTCCCCGGCGTCTGCGCGTGCCCCCGACCGGCTCCTCACGATCAAGAATCGGTTCGATCATCCGTGCAGCTTGCCTCCCGTCAGGAAGCCCCAAGCGCGAGCGTGGGGTATCCGGGTCGCATCGAGACGGTGCCGGATTGGTTCGCCCGCGGACGCTCAAAGGCCTGGTGGCTCCCGCTCCACAAAACCCGTCCAGACCACAGATGTGATCGCCCTGCGCGGCGGCCGTTTACTGCTCTGCCCATGAAAACCCCGGATGGACCGAAAATCTTGGTGAGGGCAGCGACGGCGGCAGGGCGGTCGGCAAGCATGCCGCGCAATCGCTTGGGCACCGAGATCACCCACTGCCGAACGGGCACAGGCGGGATGACATGATCGGCGAGATGCGCGGCGGTCTGGACCATGTGGCGACCGTTGCAGGAGGGGCAGACGCCGCGGCCTTTGCAGGAAAAGGCCACGACAAAGCTCGCGCCGCAGCCCGTGCACAGCGCACGGCCGAATCCGAAGCAGAGCAGCCCGCACTCGAGATAGCCGCGGAGCTCCTCCTCCACATAGCCGGGCACGGGCCGCTCAGCGGCTTCCCACCAGGCGAGCCAGCTCTCGAGGTTCTCGGAGACTACTCTGTGGAGCGGCGTCTTCTCGGGGCGGTGCCGCTCGTAACGGCGGGCCGGGGGGAGGACGGGATGAGTGATCGCCCGTACATTGCTGCGCTGGTGCCCTCAATGCGAATACGACCCGGCCGGTTGGCCCCCGTTTGTTGGACGTGCCGCTCGTTCAGGCCGCGCAGACCGTCGTAACAGTGGCTGTCACTGCGGGCGACAAGATCCCCACAACCGACGTAGCAGAGCTCCGACACCAGAGCGTTCCTCAGGGACCATGCCCAGGGAGGCCGCGTTGGTCGCTCTCAGCGGGAGCGGGTCGGCGAACGCTCGAGGAGCCTTGGGCGTGTCCTCGCCCGGGCGACGATCCGAAAGACCGCGAGCGGCGACTTTTGCCGCCCCCGAGCCGGCGAGACACTTCAACAGAACCCGCGTCAGGCCGCGGGAGCGGCCACCCAGCCAGCCGCGAGCGACCAGGTGAGCAGGGCGGCCAGACCGAGGCGATAGATGATGAACGGCCAGAGGGTGTGGCCCGTGAGCATCCGGAGGAGCCAGCGAACCCAGGCGTAGCCAACGATACCCGCCACCATCGTGCCCACGATCAGGGCCGTCACCTGGGGCCCGCTGCCGAGGATCTCCTCCCGCTGCTGCGAGGCTTCGAGGAGCGCGGCCGCCGCCACCGCCGGCAGCGACAACAGGAAGGAAAAACTCGCCGCCGTCGGACGGTCAAGCCCCGCGAGCATGCCGGTTGAGATCGTGACGCCGCTCCGCGATGTGCCGGGCACCAGCGCCAGGCACTGCGCCAGTCCCATCACGAGGCCGTCACCGAATCGGACCTTGGCGAGCCCATGACGCCCGGGCCGGCCGGTCCGCCGCTGCCGCCGGAGGCTCGCGAGTTCGGCGATTGCCATCAGGGCGGTGGCAGCCACGAGCGCCGCCGTCACCACTTCCAGCCGCCGGGCAGCTACGCCGCCCCGAGTTCCTCGACCGCCTGGCCGATCTCGTGCCCCCACCGCAGAAGCACCGGCATCGCCTGCCGCCTTGAAAACAAGCCAGGGGTGTTCGCCCCGAATCACAAGCTCAGGCCTGCCGTCACGGCACATGACAAAAGGGAATGTCGGCAAGCCGCGTGATGCCGCGGCTGGTGGGCATGCGGACGGCGGACATGCGGCGGGCGGAGGTACCACCGGCGACTGCTGCGACTCACGCGACAAACCGCCCTCCCACGACACCTCTCGGATCGCATGGGCCAAGCTCATGGCGCGGGTAGGGAGGAGTTTCCGCTTGAGTGCCCCACCTGCGGCGGCGACATCCGGCTCAGAGGAGACGGCTCACGCGAAGTGAGAGGTTCGCAAGCGGACGAAGGCCAGGATGGCTTCGCCCGCGTGAAGTCAGATCCTGACACACCTCGGCGAACCGCTCGAGCCGCCTCCACTTCCACCTGCTCGCGGCCCGCCCACCGCCTGGGGCGAACTCGTGCAGGTGCACTTTCGACCGGGCAATCTTTCAAGCGACGGATAGACGAGCTGCCCGTGATCGAAATCCACAGCCTTTGACCGGCGTCGGACGCGAGGCGTCGAAGCTCCGGGAACGGCCGACTGGGACGCGGTCTGCGTAGACGCGAGAAAAACGCGACCGAAGCGGGTGCGGGGCGTTTCGAGAAACCCGCTCCGGACGCCCGGGCCGCTCCTCCCGAGGCTCACGAGTCGCTCATCCGCCGGAAGACCGTTACGGAAGTGCCATTGACCGGGCCAACCTCCCAGCCGGGGTTGCAGTCACCCACTTCGCCATAGAAGAGCCGCATGCCAGGCTGCGTGTTGAACGTCAGATCCCCGGGCTGAAGCGCCGCTGGCCCATCGATGCCATCGAGAACCAGTGGACGGCCGATGGCCACGTTGTCGCGTTGCAAAAAGACGGCATCGAAGACGGCGTAGGATTCCCCAGCCCGCGCAGGGAAGGCGAGGGCGGCGCACGCGGCAGCCGCCAGCAGCCCGATCCTGATTCGCCCCTATCTCGAGCCCATGCTTACCCCCGCGCTGCCGGACAACCGTCACCCGTGGAGCAACCGCTCCTTCCCCGTCTTTCGGCACAACCGGCAGGGGTCATGAGAATCGTTGCGGGCCTGGATTACCCTTGAGAAGACAGCCATACCGCGGAATATCTCCGGGCAACGGCGGGCCAAACGTGGCAAGTTGCGGCGACTCGTCCGGTCCCGGAAGGGAGGCATTTTTTCGACTCCCAGATGCGTGACTACCGATTTTGGAGTTGGTAGTCTCGAAGTTCTGAATGTGCGGCCTGCACTGTCTGGGTGGTCTGGCAAATTTCTGCTGCTCGCGGTGCCCTGCCCGCAACCGAAAACACGAACTGACGGAATCTCACCAAGGCGGATGGGAATGAACTTTTCTGGACTCCGACGTTTCGCTCGGCCTGTTTCCGTGGACGTGTCCCGCAGGCGTGCCCCTGACTCCAGGCTGGCCCACCGCCGCCAACTCGAGGCCGAATGGCTCGAACGGCGACTGGCAATGGCGGCCATCCCCTTGGCAACCGTGAATGGCCCGGCTATCGCAGGCCTGATCGGTCAAGACATTCCCCTCACGGTGACATTTGACAACGCGGCGACCAATCCCGCCGACATCGGCTATTCGCCATTCGTCGATATCGTGATGCCCGCGACAGGTGACGCGCCGCCGGCACCCAACGACGGCATCAGTTTCAAGCCGGGGAGCGCCACCTACAACAGCCTACCCCTTTCGACAACGGTTCTGACATTCAGTGCCCAGGGCACGGCTACGCATCCGTTCGCAAAGAATCCCGACGGCACGTCGCTCATCGTCGCCGGCAAACCCGGCGACCAGCTCGTCGTCGTGCAACTCCCCTTCGGCAGCTATGGCCCCGACCAGCCGGCGGCGGTGATCGATTTCACGGGCTCCGTCAGTCCGCTGGCACAACCCAATCACACCTACGACGTCACCGCCACAGGTGGCTTTCAATTTCAGACCGACACGGCCGGCAATCCCACGGTGAACGTCGCGACGATCGGTGCGACGACCACCGACCCTGTCGAGCCGCAGCTCTTCCGGATCAAGAAGACCTCGAGCGCCCCCGAGGCCGAGACGGCGACGGGCCCCAACTTCCAACACACCTACACCGTGAGCATGGCCGTGGCGCCGGGCCAGACGGTTACGAATCTCCAGCTCGCCGACGTCCTGCCGGGCAACGTGCA
>CAMBPQ010000112.1 GCA_945869735.1 Planctomicrobium piriforme | reverse complement strand
CGATGAATCAAGCGGCCCGGGTTTGTGGGCCGGCGGTCCTTTCCCGAGGAGACTCGATGCCCATTCATTCCAGCCCGCGGGCCCACGTGCTCCTCGAGGCTAACTTTCGTCAGCTCCGCGACCTGCCGCCCACGGTGGCCCTGCTGCCGTGGGGCGCTACCGAGGCCCACAACTTTCACCTACCGCACGGTACCGACGTGATCGAGGCCGAAGCTGTGGCAGAGCGGGCCGCGGCACTCGCCGTTGCCAGAGGATGCCGCCCGGTCGTGCTGCCGGCTATCCCCTTCGGTAACAACGCTCAGCAGCAGGACCAGGCCGCCACGATCCACTTCTCCACGGCCACGTCCCTGGCCATCCTCCGCGACGTCGGCGCGAGCCTCGGCCGGCAGGGGATCACGCGGCTCCTGGTCGTCAACGGCCACGGGGGCAACGAGTTCAAGCCGCTCGTCCGCGATCTCATGCTCGAAATTGGTGTGACGATCCTGGTGGTGGACTTCTGGAAAATCCGTCCCGAAGTGCTTGAGCGGATCTTTACCGAGCCCGGCGACCACGCGGGCGAGTTGGAGACCTCGCTGCTCTTGCACCTCCGGCCGGAGTTTGTGGCGCTGGCGCAGGCGGGCCCCGGCAAAAGGCTGCCCTTCGGCACGGCGGCGATGAAGGCCTGCGGGGCCTGGACGCCGCGGCCGTGGTCGCGGGTGCATCCCGACACCGGTAGCGGCGACCCCCGCGGGGCTACCGCAGCGAAGGGAGCTGAGTATTTCGCGGTGATCACCGCGGCTTTGGCCGATCTCGTCGTTGAGTTCGCAGCCGGGGGGCCGTGATCCCCGCCCGCACCAGCGGGGTCATAGGCTGTGCCTTACAAAAAAGTGCACGGGCGATCACTTCTCTCGGTCATGCCCTGGTCGCTGCGATCCGCGGGCCACCCACACGCGTGGGAGGGGACAGTCCCTGTTTTTTGCCTAGGTAATCTTTTTATAATACGTTGCAAACCGGGGCATGAAGATTGTCTAGATGGTCGGTGGTCTGGCGGCGGTCGCCACTCGAGTGATGCGAGCGGCCGAGCAATTCCTTCTGCCGCGGATCGCCAAACCGCACGCCGGCAATGGCTCCTCTGTGCGGGGGACCGTCACGGCCGAGGTGCTGCGGGATTCGAAAACCTGTGTGACAGAGTCTGGCATGATAACGGGTGGATTGTGAAAGCGATGGTTTCATGACTTGGCCAGGGGCACGGCCGTTCGCCGCCGGCGCGATCCTATTCGCCGCCGGCTGCACGATGAGGTCGCCTGAGTCGCGGCTCGAGCCTGCCCTGCGGCAGCCGCTCGTGTTCCGCTGGACCGAGGTAACGCCGATCGACGCCACGGCACCGAGCCACCATGGGGGCGTCGTATTTCTGGTCCGGTCGGACACGGTTTACAGCCTCGCCTGGCCCGATCCCACCTCGGGGCGAAACTGGCCTGTGGTCTTCGGGACCGGGCGCTGCGAGGGGATGCGACTCATCGTCAACTATTCCACGCTTGGGCCCAATCCTGCGCATGATTTCTACCGCGCGGAGTGTCGGTTTGAGATTGCAGCCGACCTCGGCGGCTTCCACTGTGAATATCTGCAGCGTACCGACCCGCAAACGGATGATCTGAAGCCTGGGGAGGCGACCGGCACGCGGGAGTCCTCGGCAGAGGCGGCAGCCCAGATCGACGCGCTCTTCTACCGGCTGCACGAACTCGGCGTCGAAGCGCTCGGCCGATCGGGCCCGCAGCCGTGACCCCCATTTCCCAGCCCCATGGCCGACAGCCTCCGCGGCATCCAGCAGGCCGCAGAGCCGCTTCCGCTTCTGGGACATGGCGTGGAAAACTCCGCGGGAGAGGATATGCTCGTCCCAGCCTGAGGAGGTTCCATGCTTCGACGGGAGCAAGACACTGACACTCGCACATGCAGCGACCCGCGGTAAAAAACGGCTTTTTGTCCCACCGATTGACTTGATCTCCGTGCTGCCCCTTCGTCTGCCGCAGGATCTCGCGGGTATGATCGTCTGCCGGATGGTGTGCAACCAGCTGGCTGCATCACCAAAGCGACCGGTTCCCGCCGATCTCAAGAGCAAGTCGGAGGTGAATCGGGCTGAGCAGGCGGCGTTTACGGCCAGCTTTCAAGGGGAGGCAATCCAACCCGTGAAGCTCGACTCCGAGTCGGACTGGGCCGGTCTGCTCGGCATCGAATGGAGTGACTGCTTCGATGCCAGCGTCTGATCCTGTCATGATCGGCCTCGACTGGGGCACGTCGTCGCTGCGGGCGTATTTGCTCGGGGCCGATGGCACGCTGCTTGACCGCCGTGCGACGGGTCATGGCATCCAGCATCTTCCTGCGGGTGGCTATGCCGCCGCATTTCGCAGTGTCGCTGGCGAGTGGATCGGCCGGCAGCCGTCGCTGCCAGTCGTGGCGGCGGGCATGGTGGGCAGCCGCAACGGTTGGCACGAGGTCCCGTATGTCCCCTGTCCTGCCAACCCAGATTCGATCGCGAACGGGCTCGCGGCCTTCGACTCTGGCTTCGGCACGATCCACCTCGTACCTGGTTTGAGCCAGGGCGGCCCGCTGCCCGACGTGATGCGGGGCGAGGAGGTGCAGATCATCGGGGCCCTCGCCCTGGAGCCCGATCTTGTGACATCTTCGGTCTGCGTGCTCCCGGGAACGCACTGCAAGTGGGCGACGATCGCCCGAGGTCACGTGACCCGATTTACGACCTACCTGACCGGCGAACTCTTCGGGCTGCTCCGCGATCATTCGATCGTCGGTCGGCCGGCCAAGGATGCGGGCCTTGCGGCTCAGCCAGGGCTGTTCGACCGTGACGCCTTCATGCGGGGCGTGCGAGCGGCCGGTGAGAGTGGGGCTGTCGGCGTCACAGCTCGACTGTTCTCGACCCGCAGCCTATTTCTCACCGGTCAGCTGACCACCTCGCAGACACTCGACTATCTTTCCGGCCTCCTCATCGGTGAGGAAATCCGAAGCGTGCTCGCTGGACTGGCGGGTGCAGCCTGTCCACCACTCGTGCTCCTCGGCGACCCCAGGCTGTGCGACCGCTACCGGCTGGCACTGGCGACGTTTGCCATCGATACGGTGCGGGTGTTGAATGAGACGGGGCCGCAGGGGCTTTGGCGGATCGCCATAGCTGCCGGTCTTGTCCTCCACTCGGCCGACTCTCGCAAGGCGAACCGCTCTCATGACTGACCGCGATCTGGCCAAACATCATTTTACCGAACTGCCGCTCATCGCCATCCTGCGGGGCGTCAGGCCTGACGAGGTCGTGGCGATCGGTCGCACGCTGGTCGATCTCGGCTTTCGGCTGGTCGAGGTACCGCTCAACTCCCCCGACCCGATTGAAAGCATCCGCCGGCTGGCCGCTGATCTGGGGAACAGAGCCACAGTCGGGGGCGGCACGGTGCTTTCGGGTGATGATGTGTCGCGGATCGCCGCGGTGGGTGGCAGCCTCGTGGTGTCTCCAAACATTCATCCTGCTGTGATCGCCGCCGCGCGGGCGGCCGGCATGCTGAGCGGCCCCGGTGTCTGTACGCCAACGGAGGCCTTCGCGGCGATCGACGCTGGGGCCGACTTCCTCAAGCTTTTTCCCGCCGAGCAACTTAAGCCAGCGGTAGTGAAGGCGTGGCGGGCGGTGCTGCCTGCCGACATGCCACTGGTGCCGGTCGGGGGCATCACGCCGGAGACGATGGCTTCCTGGCGCGCGGCTGGTGCCACCGGCTTCGGCCTCGGCTCCGCCCTCTACAAGCCGGGCATGACATCGACAGATGTCGGCCGCACCGCGGAATCCCTGCTCGACGCTTGGCGGGCCGGATCTGTCAGAGCGTGATCCAGTCGACTGTGTTCCCGTCGCCTGAGCCGTGTTCAGTCCATGCGCCTGGATCGCTGCGACACGCTCCGGCGGAGGTCCTCTTGATCCCCAGTGACAGCGAACCCGCATCTTTTGGTGCCAGGTACGAATGGCACTCTCGTACCGAAATGAGCGCGGAGATTCGCCTGGGGCTGCCGGAGGGAATTTTTCAACTTTTATAGTCCGGGGTCGATCTTGTGGTGATGCCCGGACCTTGGCGATACGAAGAAGCGGATTCCCGAAACGCTCGAGGTGCGGGTGATTTGTTTGACGGTTTATCAACCTGGCCGTCGTATCCGGGAGATCGAGATCATGCCGACGCCGACCGATACCGCACCACAGCCGCCGGAGCAGCGGAACTCCATACGAGGTCGCCAACCGACCTGGACGATTCGAACCGCGCGTTATGAAACGCCGGAGGCACCGCTACCCGCCGATGAAACAACCCAGGGCCGATCTCCGTCGCGGCGTTGCACCAATGAAGGCCTGAACAACGTACGATCACGACAGTGCCATTCGTGGCTGGCACCTTTTAGAGCGGGATCTCAATGCCGCCGCCGCGGCGGCTATCGATGCCGCCGATCACGAGCTTCATGAGCTCCACCGTCTCGGCAAAGGGATACGGGGCCACGCCCGTCCGCAGCCAGTCGATGAAGCCAGCCAGTTGCGACTTGAAGGCGAAATGGGTGTCGGCGAAGGCCGTCTGCACGTGGCCCTTCGTGCCCACGATCTGCACGAGGCCGAAGCCGCCGTACATGTCGGCCGAGGCCACCACCACAACGTCTGCGCCGCGGGCATGGGTGAGGTGTATCACGTTGCGTTCGGCCGTGCCCGTGTTGCGGATCGTCAGGAACCCCGGGCCCAAGATCGGGTAGATGCCCTCGAGCGCGTGGATGCCGTAGGCCTCCCAGCTCTTGGGTGTGGTAGCGGTCACGAGCCGCAGTTCGCCGAGGTCGCGGGTGGAGAGCCGCCAGGGCAGAAACTCCTTCGCATACCGCATCGCACTCGATGAGAGGATCGGCCTGCCCTCCGCCACCCAGGCGGCGAACTCTGCGAGGTCGGCCTCGTTGTCAGCCAGCGGCTTGTCGATGAATACCGGCAGGCCGGCCTCGACGAACGGCCTTGCTCGCTCCACGTGCTCGGAGGCGATGTCGGTGGCGATCACGACGGCGTCTACCTGTCCGATCACGTCGGTGGCCCGTTCGACCACGTGGGGAATCCGGGAGCAGCGGGCCACGTGCTCGGCGGTGAAGCCACCGTCGCCGACGCAGTGGATGTGGGTGACTGTTGCCCCGGGGATCGTGAGTGTGTCGGCTGACTCCTTCTCCAGGTAGGTGGGAATGCCGGCAAATGGGCATTCCTTAGTCATCAACTCCCGATCGTAGCCGTTGAAGAGCGCCGACCAGGAATAGGGATGGCCGTTGCCGACGCTGGAGCCGAGCATCGCCAGGCGGATCGCGTGCGGGTGTGGCACGAGCGGCTGCGGTGCGGCGGTCATCGGGCGTCCTGTCGGCATCAGCGGGTCTTTCGGCGGCGACCTGCTCTCACGAGCCAGCTCGTGTTGCCAGTTGCAATGGCGTGGCCAAGAGCGCAGCCCGCTCACCGAAGAACGGCTCCGTTACCAGCCACAGTTCGTAGATTTCGGAAAAGTCCATCGGGGTCGGTTCCCACGGCAGGATATTCCTCTGGCCGCCCTGCTCCACGAGCTCCTCGGCTTCCTCATGAAATCGACCGCCTCAGAATACACGGGCTTCTTCAGATCCTAAAGGCTTTGAGATGGTAGCGAATTCTCAGTCTTCCTCAACTCGTCCTCCTCAGCCGGTAAGATAAAGCAACCCCTCTTCTGTAAATGCCTGTATGAGCAGGCGGGTCATCTGGCTTTCATGTTCAGGTAAGACCTTTCAGTTTCCCAGTCGTCACTGATCTCGCTGAGGACTGCCGAGACGAGTCTCAGGACGGAAGCCTCGTTTGGGA
>CAMBPQ010000111.1 GCA_945869735.1 Planctomicrobium piriforme | reverse complement strand
TCGTCGGGCGTTGTCGAGGGATTCAACGGCAAAGCAAAACTGACCACCAGAAAAGCGTTCGGCTTCAGGACGCCGCAGGGCATCGAAATCCCCCTCTTTCATGTGCTCGGGCGGTTACCCGAGCCTGCGTTCACCCACAGATTCTGCTGCGGAGGCAGCAATATAGGGAGATCTGTCATGACGAGCCTGTGGAAGTGGTTGGGTCTGGCGGCCTGCGGTGTCGGCCTGCTGGTTGCGGGGAATCGGATGCAGGTGGTGACAGCGTCCGAGGAAGGGCGGTCGTACGGGGAGTCGGGCGATTCGTCTGACAAGCTCGATCGGATTGCCGAAAAACTGGATCGACTTTTGAACCGGATCGATGGCCGGATGGGCCCGGGTGGGCCGCAGCACGGCCCAGACCATGCCCGGCACCACGGCCGGCCTCCTCATGATGGTCCGTACCATGACCGTCCGCATCATGACCGCGCAGAGTGGGGCGGCCCGCCACGTGGCCCGCAGCGTGAACTCCCGCCAGAGGCCCGCGAGATGCTGGAGAAGCGGATGCAGGAAGGTCGTGAGCGGATGCAGCAGGCCCGCGAGGAGATGAAGGAGCGGATGGAGAAGGCCCGTGAGAAGTTTCGTGAGCTTGAAGAGCGAGTGAAGTCGCTGGAAGCCGAAGTCGAGCAGATGAAGGCCACGCGTCAGGGCTGATGTCATCTGCGGGCTGCAGCCGGTCGGGATGGTTTCCCGACCGGCTGCGACCGTTTGTTCGTAGCCAGGTGGCCGGTCGCGGAGCCACAATTTGGCGGGGGTCCGATCCAGTGCTAGGATTAGGAAAAGTTCCCGCCGATCGACCTGCCAGTCAGGTCCGCGTTTGACGGCTGGCTTCTCGTCACGAGCGGCCGCCGAACGGCGACGTGGGTGTTCCCCAAGAAGGAAACTTTCATGGAACGCACCGCCTGCTGTCGCCTTGCGTTTGCGTGCCTGCTTGCGATTTTGCTCGCCGGCCGGGCCGTGCCGGCCGACTCCGAACTCGACTTCAATCGCGACGTGCGGCCGATCCTGTCCGATCGCTGCTTCGCCTGCCACGGGCCCGACCACGAGGACCGTCAGGCCGGCCTGCGGCTCGATGACCGCGCCGCCGCGATTGCTGCTCTCGACAGCGGCCTGACAGCCGTTGTTCCCGGTGATCCCGCCACGAGTGAGATCATCGCCCGGATCACGAGCACCGATCCCGAGATCGTGATGCCGCCGCCGCGGATCAACAAGCCGATTACGCCCGCCGAAGCCGAGATCCTGAAGCGCTGGGTCGCCGAGGGCGCCGAGTACCGCGGCCACTGGGCATTCGAGCGGGTCGAGCGGCCGGCCATGCCGGACGTCAAAGACGCGGCTTGGCAAAAGACACCGATCGATCGATTCGTTCTCGCGAAGCTCGAGCCGGAGGGGCTGAAGCCAAATCCGGAAGCCGATCGCGTGACCCTCGCGCGACGGCTCGCGCTCGACCTCACCGGGCTGCCGCCGGTGCCCGCCGACGTCGACGCCTTCCTCGCCGACCCATCGCCCGACGCGTATGAGAAGTACGTCGACCGGCTGCTCGCCAGCCCGCACTACGGCGAACGGATGGCGATCGAGTGGCTCGACGCCGCACGCTACGCCGACTCCAGCGGCTACCAAACCGACTCCAGCCGGCAGAACTGGCCGTGGCGCGACTGGCTCATCCAGGCCTACAACGAAAACCTGCCGTTCGACCGGTTCACGGTCGAGCAACTGGCCGGCGACATGCTGGAGCATCCGACCCGCGACCAGATCGTGGCCACGGGCTTCAACCGCAACCATCGGCTCAACGGCGAAGGGGGCATCATCGCGGAGGAGTGGCGGGTGGAGACCGTGATCGACCGCGTGGAGACCACCGGGCAGACCTGGATGGCCCTCTCGGTGGGCTGCGCCCGCTGCCACGACCATAAATACGATCCGCTCTCGCAGAAAGAGTTTTACGCGCTCTTCTCGATCTTCAACAATGTTCCGGAGACCGGCACGAATCAGGGCACCGCGCATCAAGGCGGTGGCAACGTCGACCCGGTGCATTTGCTGCCCTCGTCCGAGCAGGAACGCGAGCTGGCCAGGCTGGAGAAGGTGGTGGCCGATGCGGGGGCGTTGGTGAAGGAGGAGATCGCGAACAGCGACTCCCTCGTGGCGGGCTGGGAAGAATCAATCCGGCCGGCGCTCGCCGCGCCTCAGGAGGCCTGGCAGCCATTCGAGCCGCTCGACCTGCGAAGCGCCGGCGGCGCGACGTTCAGGCGGAGCGAGGACGGCACCTGGCTCGTCGAGGGCCCGCAGTCGCCCCGCGATACGTATGAGTTCGAGGCGCTGATCCCGGCGGGCAATCTCGGTGGCCTCCGGCTGGAGGTGCTGCCCGATCCGAGCCTGGCCGGGGGCGGCGGTTTCGGTCGGGCCGGCAATGGCAACATCGTGGTCTCGAAGATCGAGGCCGAGATCGAGCCGCCTGGGGATGCCAAGGCGATCCCCGTCGACCTGAAGCGGGCCGAGGCCGACTACGAGCAGAATGGCTGGCCGGCAGCGAGCGTACTCAAGGGGGAGAAGGGAAAGGGCTGGGCGATCGACGGCCAATTTCCGGACAAGCGTGAGCCCCTTCATCTCGCCGTGTTTCCGGACAAGCCGGTGGCGGTGCCGGAAAATTCCCGCGTCGTCATCCGTATCCGTCAGGAGGCGTTCGATGGGCATTCCATCGGCCGTTTTCGCCTTGCCTTTTCCTCCGACGAGCCGAGCATGCTCGGGGTCGCGGGCGTGACGCTGCCCGAGCCGGTGAAGGCCGGGCTCAGGGTGGAACATGAAAAGCGATCGCCGGCACAGAAGGCCGAGATCAGCAAGTTCTATCGCGAGAACGTCGATGGCCCGATCCGCCGGGCCGAGGTGGCCCGCGCGGCCGCGAAGCAGAGCCAGGAATCGTTCAAAGGCTCGTTGACGAGCGCCATGGTGATGCGGGAAGGCGCGGCCCGCGAGGCCTTCGTGCTCAACCGTGGCGAATACGACAAGCGCGGCGAAAAAGTGGTGGCCGGCCTGCCGGCGTTTCTGCCGCAGTTACCCGAGGGCACGAAGGTCGACCGGTTGTCGCTCGCGAAGTGGATCATCTCGCGCGACAACCCGCTCACGTCGCGGGTGTGGGTGAACCGGATGTGGGAGCGGTTCTTCGGCACAGGTATCGTGAAGACGAGCGAAAACCTCGGCAGCCAGGCCGAGTATCCGAGTCATCCAGAACTGCTCGACTGGCTGGCCGCTGACTTCATGGAGAGCGGCTGGGACATGAAGAAGTTTGTGAAGCTGATCGTGACGAGCGCCGTGTATCGGCAAAGCGCGACCGTGACGCCCGAGAAACTCGCCAAGGATCCCGCGAATCGGCTGCTCGCCCGGGCGCCGCGGATTCGGCTGCCCGGCGAGGCTGTTCGCGATGCGGCGCTCTCGGCGTCCGGCCTGCTCGTGCCGACGGTCGGGGGCCCGAGTGTTCGCCCCTGGATGCCTGATGGCGTCTGGGACGAGACCAGCAAATACGGTGATCTTCGCGGCTACAAGCCCGACACGGGCGCCGGCCGCTACCGCCGCACGATGTACACGGTCTGGAAGCGGACGGCCGGCCCGCCGACGATGCTGCTCTTCGACGCGCCGAATCGCGAGACCTGCACCGTGAAGCGGTCGCGGACGAACACACCGCTCCAGGCACTCGCGCTTCTGAACGAGACCACGTTCGTCGAGACGGCCCACGGTCTCGCGAGTCGCATGCTGGGCGAGGGCGGGACGACGCCGCCGGAGCGGATCGCGTATGGCTTCCGTCTGGCCATCGGCCGCCAGCCGACGGCCGATGAACTGGCGACGCTCGTGGAGGGCTACGAGGCCGACCTCGCGACATTCACGGCCGATCCGGCGGCGGCGGAAAAGTATGCCGCCGTGGGGCTGGTGAAGAAGCCGGAGGCCGTTGCGGCCCCGAAGTTCGCCGCCTATTCACTAGCTGCAAACGTGATCATCAACCTCGACGAATTCGTGATGCGGGAGTAATCCATGAACACGTTCCTCAACACGCTGTGTTCCCAGGATGCGCTCAACCGCCGCGTGTTTCTCGGCGGCGCGGCCGGCGGCCTGGGCTACGCCGCGCTCGCCAGCCTGATGCAACCGCAGGTGGCCCGGGCCGCGACGGTTACCGCTCCTGCGGCGGCGAAGTTTCCCAACTTTCCACCCAAGGCGAAGCGGATCATTTACCTCTTTCAGTCGGGCGCTCCCTCGCAGATGGATCTCTTTGATCCGAAGCCCGAGATGGAGAAGCGGCGAGGCGAGGATCTGCCCGAGTCGATCCGGCAGGGGCAGCGGCTGACGACGATGACCAGCGGCCAGAAGAGCTTTCCGATCGCGCCGTCGATGTTCAAATTCCAGCAGCACGGCGAGAGCGGGATGTGGTTCAGCGAACTGGTGCCCAACATCGCCCGGCATGCCGACCGCTGGTGCATGATCCGCTCGATGGTCACCGAGCAGATCAATCACGATCCGGCGATCACGTTCTTTCAGACCGGCCACCAACTGGCCGGCCGTCCGAGCATCGGCTCCTGGCTGGGCTACGGTCTAGGCAGTGACAATGCCGACCTGCCCGCCTACATCGTGCTCACGAGCTTTGGCAGCGGCCGCAAGGACGATCAGCCGCTCTACGAACGGCTCTGGGGGGCGGGCTTCCTGCCGACGCAGCATCAGGGGGTGCGGTTCCGCAACACGGGCGACCCGGTGCTCTATCTGGCCGATCCGGCCGGCGTCGATCGGCAGATGCGGCGGGACACGCTCGACCGGATCGCGAAGTTGAATGCGACCCGCTCGAGTGCCGTTGGCGATCCCGAGATCGCCGCCCGGACGAGCCAGTATGAGATGGCCTTCCGCATGCAGGAGAGCGTGCCGGAGATCATCAATTTCAAGGATGAGCCGAAGCATGTGCTCGACTCCTACGGCCCCGACGTGCATCGCCCTGGCAGCTACGCCTTCAACTGCCTGCTCGCGCGGCGGCTCTCCGAGCGGGGCGTGCGGTTCGTGCAGTGCTTCCACATGGGCTGGGACCATCACGGCGGCCTGCCGAATGCGATCAAGGGGCAGGTGCAGGATACCGACCAGGCCACGGCCGCGCTGCTCGATGATTTGCAGGCGCGGGGTATGCTCGACGACACGCTGATCGTGTGGGGCGGAGAGTTTGGCCGCACGATCTACTCGCAGGGCACGCTCACCGAGACCAACTACGGCCGCGACCACCATCCGCGGTGCTTCACGATGCTCATGGCGGGGGCGGGTGTGAAGCCGGGGCTCACATGGGGCGCGACCGACGACTACTCCTACAACATCATCACGCCCGAGCAGAAGGTGCACGTGCACGACCTGAACGCCACGATCCTGCACCTGATGGGCATCGACCACCTGCGTCTCACCTTCCCCTACCAGGGCCGCGACTTCCGGCTGACCGACGTGCACGGGGAAGTTGTGAAGGGGATTTTGAGTTGACGGCCTGGCTGGAGGCCCGGCTTGTCACCAGCGACCGGCGGTCGCCAAGCAAAACATGGCAGGACGCCGTGGTTTTGCGGGCAGCACCCGTGCACGGGGAAGTTGTGAAGGGGATTTTGAGCTAAGGAGGACAGGCTTTATCCTGTCAAGGGGATGGCGGGCTTGGATGTGACAGGCTGAAGCCTGTCCTACTTTCGCCGCTTGCGCTTTGCGGGCTGCTTCTCTTCCGCGTCCGTGCCGGGCAGCGCCTGCGGCACGATGATGCAGTTGTCGCCGAGGTCGAGATCGTCCTCCTCCTCGATCGGCTTGCCGCGGTCGTCGAGCTTCACGTCGGCCTCGGCCGTCTTCTTCTTGGCCACGGCC
>CAMBPQ010000110.1 GCA_945869735.1 Planctomicrobium piriforme | reverse complement strand
GTAATCCGTCGCCGCCGCCCCCCAGGCCGGCGTCCCGGTCTTGAACTTCGGGTGCTGGAGAGGTCCGCCGGGGGTCGACGGACAGCGCGTGAACCGCGGCGATACCTGGACGGCCTCACGGTTTTTAATGTCTTTGAACGCCACTGTGTAATCGTAGATGCCCGCCAACGGGTTTTCTTCCAGGTAGGGCAGCATCTGGGCTGTCCAGTAGTGGCAGACTCCGCTCCCGGAGACAGCCGTTGGAAAAAAGCCGCGGGCGGAGTGGAAGCTGTGCAGGCCAATGCCGATCTGCCTCAGGTTGCTCATGCAACTCGTGCGTCGGGCGGTCTCGCGAGCGCTCTGCACCGCCGGCAGCAGAAGGCCGACAAGCGTGGCGATGATCGCCACGACAATGAGAATCTCGATGAGTGAAAACCCGCTGGCCCTTCCGGGGAACATCCGGTGTGGAGTCCCGCGATCGGATGCGCTGTTGCCTGCGCTCATGTCCGGGCCGGTGCTCATGTCTGCCATCGCCACGACAGGAAGCCACCTTTTTTTGGGAGAACTAAAAGCATATCGATGGGGGGATAGACCCCTCAACCCCCCATTCAGACGGCCCTCATGGGATTCTCGCGCAGTCCCCACGGCTCGCGCTGTTGGGCTTCCTGACTCAGGAAGCGTCACTGCCCATGGTCGGTTCGCGTGCCGAGGCGAACGGCCTGATTGACGACTCCCCGGCAAAACGGTAACTTACCATAGATCAGGTTTTTCCCCTCTTGCTGAAACCGCTCCTGCTCGCACCCGTCATCGCCGTCCGTCCGACGCGTTGACCTTCTGAATCCTGCGGCAGTCTATCGTTTGGCAGCGGTGCGTTCGCTGCTGGGCCGGTTTCCCGTTTTCCAGCCGCGTTCAAAGGTGCGTGTCCCGACGCCCGCGTTCACGGCTGCGTGCGGAGCTGAGAAACTCCACCCTCCACCAACGGCCCACTGCCATGGCTTTTCCCCGAGTGTCCACCAGGCGGATGAAGTTTTCGGCTACCGGGCTGCTGCTGGCGGCCCTGTTCGCCTGCCACGACACGGCGGTGGCGGCCACAGCGACCTACACAAGCGCCTGGGCTGGGGGCACGATCGACCCCGGCGACACCGCAATCATCAACGATGGGGCGAGCATCACTGGCAACGTCGTCGCCAACGGCACGCTGCAATTCAACCAGACGTCGGCCCTGACGATGAGCAACACGATTTCCGGAACCGGCGCCGTGGCATTGACGAACACCGGCACGTTGACGCTCACGGGGCTGTCGTCGGGAACCGGCAGTTTCGACATGGCGATCCGCGTCTCGAACGGCCAGTTCAACATCGGTAGCACGGGAACCAATCCGCTGATCGTGGGCAACTCCGGCACGGGCACGCTCGAGGTGACGGGTGGCCAGTTCACCAATCGCACCGGGTACCTCGGCTACTCTGCCGGCAGCGTCGGCATGGCGACTGTCAGCGGCGGCACGTGGAGCAACTCAACCCGTTTACTCTACGTGGGCTACGGCGGCTCCGGCACGCTCGAGGTGGCGGGCGGCAGTGTCACGAACTCCAACGGCGTCATCGGCACCATCGCCGGCGGTGTCGGCGCGGTGACGGTCAGCAGCGGCACATGGACCAACGGCGGCACCCTCTACGTCGGAGGCTCCGTAACCGGGACGGGTGGCACAGGCACACTCAACGTAACGGGCGGCCGGGTTACCAGTGTCACGAGTAACATCGGCTTCTCGGTCGACAGCAGTGGCACGGTGACCGTCACCGGTGGCACCTGGTCCAACTCCTCCAGCGTGTTCGTGGGCCGGTCCGGCACGGGCACACTCAACGTCGTTGGTGGTCTGGTCACGAGTGCCAGCGGCACCATCGGCACCCTCGCCGGCAGTGCGGGGACGGCGACCGTCAGCAGCGGCACATGGAGCAATTCCGGCGCTCTCGTCGTTGGCGGCGGGGGCACGGGCACATTGACGATTTCCGGGAGCGGCGGCACGGGGGGCGTGGTGATCGTCGGCGGCACCCTGTCGAAGGGCGGGGCTGGCACGATCAACCTCAACGCCGGCGGCACATTGCAGATTGGCACGGGCTCATCGACGGGCGCCCTCGGCACCGACCTCGTCAACAATGGTGCGCTGGTGTTCAACAGGACTGGTTCCAGCACCGTCTCCTCCGCGATCGGCGGCACGGGCGCGCTGACGAAACTAGGCGCCGGCACGCTCACGTTCTCCGGCACGAGCAGCTACTCGGGGGCCACGGCCATCAATGCCGGCTCGTTCCTCGTCAGCGGAGCGCTGGGCAACTCGGCCGTCTCCGTGAATGCGGGCGGCCTGCTGGGCGGCTCAGGCACGATCAGTGGATCGATCACGGCGAACGCGAGTGGCACGTTGTCGCCGGGGGCCGGCATTGAAAGCCTCACCACGGGTGCCGTCACGCTGCTTGACCAGTCGACCTTCGCGTATGAAATGAACTCCGCCGTCCCGCTGGCCGCGGACCTGCTGAGCGTCACGGGAAACCTCTCGCTCTCGGGGACGGTCGGGCTCACGCTCACCGATCTCGCCACGACCCCGAGCGCATTCGCGGCAGGTACGACGTTCTCGCTCATCAACTACACCGGTAGTTGGAACAGCGGCCTGTTCAGTTACGGCGGCTCGGTGCTGGCCGACGGCGGGATGTTCACCGTGGGCAGTCAATCCTGGATGATCGACTACGACGCGAGCGGTGGCGGGGTCAACTTCTCAGGCGAGTATGTGCCGAACAGCAGTTTTGTGAACATCGCCGCCGTGCCGGAGCCCACCTCCTGGGCGATGCTCGTCGCCGGCTTCGCCTGCGGCGGCTATTCGTGGTGGCGACGGCGGGCTTCGTCCGCACGCTGAGCGTGCCGCGAGTCTCTCAGTGGACAGGGCCGGAATCGAACCGGCGACACATGGATTTTCAGTCCATTGCTCTACCAACTGAGCTACCTGTCCCGAGCCTCTTTCGTAGGCGGAAACCGGGAAACTGTCAACGAGAACCCACTGGATCCCGCACGGAAACGACGTCCGTCGGAAAAGCCTCCACAGGCCTCTATCGTCCGGAGCGGCTCCTGACACTGACCATGATTTGGATCGCAAACAGAATCAGAAAAGCGGTCCAGCCAAGGCTCACCGGTGTCGTGCCGCGAAGCAGCGCCGCGAAGCGGTCGGGATCGATGCTCCGCACCACCCCCATCGCCCAGCCGAAGGCCATGCCAGCCGGCAGGGCGACGACAAGCGACTGCGTGGCGATCCGCAGCAGCCTGACGATCCCGATCTCCTTGATGATTTTCAGTACCCAGGCCCCCGCATCAAACGCCGGCTGGACCGGGAAGTCGGAGATGCCCGAAAAGCTGGCCGATCGCTCGCTTGCCCCCGATCCTGTGCCGGACGGCAGTGGCGGTGGCCTTAGGGCGTCGCGCGGTCTCGCGGCGGCCATTTCAGTGATCGATGTGCCCCGGGCATGTGCTGCATGCCCCTCCGGTAGCCAAGGCCGCAGCCGTTCGACCACCTCGCCTGCCGAGCCGATCCGACGCGAAGGCGACTTCGCCATCATGTCCTCAATCACTTTGCAGAAGGCATCGCTCAGGTTCGGAGCCAACTGCCGCACGGAGTCGGGCGTGTCATGAAGGTGCCGATGCATCTTCTCCTTGCGAGAGCCCCCGGGAAACGGCACGCGGCCCGTCACGGCATAGTAGGTTGTGCAGCCGAGGGCGTAGATGTCGGCAGACGGCCCCACGTCGTCGGGCATCCGGATCTGCTCGGGCGCGATGTAGTCCATCGTGCCAACGATGCGGCCGATCCGCGACGACTCCTCTTCCAACTGCGAGCCGGCGAGGCCGAGGTCGAGCACCTTCACGCGGCCGTCCTGCATGACCAGCAGATTACCCGGCTTGACGTCGCGGTGCACCAAGCCCTGATCGTGCGCGTAGGCGAGTCCACGGGCGGTCTGCGCGATCACCGACGCTGCCGTCGCCTCGTCGAGCGGGCCATGCGTATGCACGTGCTGCTTGAGATCCATTCCCGGTACCAGTTCGGTGACGAGGTAGGAGACCATCGCGTCGTAGCCGGCGTCGTAGGCCCGCACGAGATTTTCGTGGTCGAGCCTGCCGAGCATCCGCATCTCGCGCCGAAACGCAGCCTCCGATTCAGGAGTCGACTTGGCCCGCGGCAATACCTTGACGGCCACCACGCGGCCCATCATCGCGTGCTCGGCACGAAACACCTGCCCCATGCCCCCCTTGCCGATCTCGTCGAGAACGGTGTATTGGCCGAGCCGGAACCGCCTCCGGCCGGCGAGTATTTCGCGGGACTGAAAAGGTGTCAGCAGTCCTTGCGACACGAGTCGCTCCGACACCGCGCGGTCCCAGGCCTCGGGATCGGCGGTCCGGGAATCGATTACGAGACCGATCTCCTTTTCCGCCGCCACGAGCTGAGCGTCGTCAAGCAGCCCACTCGCCAAGGCCGTCTCGCGAAACCGCAGGCGCTCGGAACGGTGCTGTTCGGCGGGCTTGGTCATGGCCTCGGAAGTCTACCAACGGGCAGTCGACGGTTGCCGGCCGATCACGGGCCAGTACGACCGCGAAACAGGCTCGGAAAGACGGCCGCCCACACGGATTCACAGAGCGACTCGAAGGTCATGCGCTTCCCGGTCGCAGGATGGGTAACGGCCAGCCGGACGGCATGCAGGGCCAGACCGCCCGTGCGACACGGCAACCGGCTCCCGTAAAGCCGGTCGCCGACGATCGGACAGCCTCGCGAGGCGAGTTGCACCCGCAGTTGGTGGCGGCGGCCGGTGCCGGGTTCGAGTTCGACGAGCGACACTTCCCCTGCCCTGCGGGCGACCCGGGCCCTGACGTGCACCTCACGCGGCGCGTCGTCGCCCCCACCGTCGTGGGCCGCGGCGGCGGGGTGAATTTTCGATGCCCGCTCCCCAGCACGTCGCGAAATGGCGTCGTGCCAGTCGACCCACGTGCCAAGCGGAGCCGGAAATCGGCCCGTCACAACGGCCGCATAGACCTTGGCCACGGTCCGCTCCCGGAACTGCCCGGCGAGGCTCGCGGCCGCGGCGGGCGTCTTGGCGACGACGACGACCCCAGAAACCGGCGCGTCGAGCCTGCTGACGATACCGACAAACGCGGTCGGGCCAAACCGGCGTTTGAGCGCGGTAAACACGCTTTGCTCACCCTGGGCCGCGTTCGCCGTCGGCAGGCCGGCGGGCTTGACCACTGCGACCAGATGGTCATCTTCAAAGAGGATTTCGACGCCACGAACGGGAGCTTCCATGGGTCAAGGGTCGCCGAGAACGATCGTGCTTGCAAGCCGCTCCCCGCGGCGCCTGCAACTCGCCACCGCGGAGGGCTGGAACGTGACGGTCGTACCCGCACCTGAAGAGGCCGAATCCGCGGCCGCGCCTCGGGCAGACGACGAGTCGCTCGGCGACTATGTCCGTCGGCTGGCCACCGCCAAGGCCAGGGCCGTGGCCGCAATGGGCGTGAGCGGCACGATCCTCGCCTGCGACACGCTCAGCGAGGTTGATGGCGAACCCTTGGGCAAGCCGGCTGACCGCGACGACGCCCGAAGAATGTTGCAAACGCTTTCGGGCCGCCAGCACCGGACCGTGTCGGGGGTGTGCCTGTGGCACCACCCTGGGCATCCACCGCTCAGCAGTGATGCCGAAAGCGTTCTGGAAATGGCCCCCCTCACCGACGACTTCCTCGAGTGGTATCTCGAAACCGGGATGTGGCAGGGTAAGGCGGGGGCCTGCGGATTTCAGGACGAGCGACTCCCGCTGCGGCTTATCAAAGGCAGCCCTTCAAACGTCGTTGGCCTCCCACTCGAGCTCATCCGCGAGATGCTGGCGGATCTCGACCATCAACTCGGCGGCAATGGAACCTAAGCAGATCGAAGTCCGTCCGGGGTTTTCATGGGCAGAGCGGTAAACGGCCGCCGCGCAGGGCGATCACATCTGTGGTCTGGACGGGTTTTGTGGAGCGGGAGCCACCAGGCCTTTGAGCGTCCGCGGGCGAACCACTCCGGCACCGTCTCAATGCGACCCGGATA
>CAMBPQ010000109.1 GCA_945869735.1 Planctomicrobium piriforme | reverse complement strand
TTCACATCACCTGATCTGACCGGCTTCACCGTTGCCGACGTCAGCCCGAACTACCTGTTTGGATTCGGTACTGAGCCGGAGACGGTCCTCACTCCCGAACCAGAGGCCATCGCGTTGCTTGGGTGCGCCGCGGCCGGCGTTGGGGTTCTGGCACATCTGCGGAGGCGGTCCCGCCGGCGGCTTCAGCTAAGATAGCCTCGTTCACAAGCGAGCGGCCGACTTCTACGGATGATTCGCCATGGAGCGATCCGAACCAGATACACCCGCTGTGCGAGTCGATTCGATTAACGACGGCGGGCTCAGTGCCGCGGGGCTGACCGATTTGCTGCGACCGTCTCCTGCTGCTTCGACGGTGGGCGACCTCGTGCCCGGCGCGCGGCTCGGCGATGTGACGATCGTGAGGTGCATCGCCGAGGGGGGCATGGGGCGGGTCTATGAAGGACTGCAGGGGATGCCCTGTCGGTCCGTCGCCGTCAAGGTGATCCGCCCCGGACTTCTCTCCGCCACCGCTGCGAAACGATTCGACTACGAGGCCCAGATCCTCGGGCGGCTCACCCATCCGGGAATCGCCCGCATCTATACCGTGGGGATGCAGGAGTTGCCTGGCTGCACGGTGCCGTATTTCGTCATGGAATACATCGAGGAGGCCCTCTCGATCACGGGTTATGCGAATACGCACGGCCTCACGGTCCGCGACCGCGTGACACTTTTTCGAGAGGTCTGCCGCGCGGTCGCCCACGGCCATCAACGGGGCGTGATCCATCGCGACCTCAAGCCGGGCAACATCCTCGTCGATGCTCAAGGGCAGCCGAAGATCATCGATTTCGGCGTGGCTCGAAGCACCGACGGTGATGTGGCGCTCACCACGATGCACACCGATCTCGGGCAGCTCGTAGGAACGTTGTTCTACATGTGCCCCGAGCAGTTCGATGGCACGACCGCCGACCTCGATGTGCGAGCCGACGTCTATTCTCTGGGAGTCGTCTTCTACGAAATCCTCGCCGGCAGGCAGCCCTACGACCTGCAGCGTCTGGCGGTCTACGAGGTGGCCCGCGTCGTCAATGAGGTGGAGCCGCCGTTGCTCTCCACCGTCAATCCAAGACTCCGCGGCGATCTGACGACAATCGTCGCGAAATGCCTGGAGAAGGACCGTGGCCGACGGTATTCCAGCGCGGCCGAACTCGAGGCCGATCTGGGCCGGTATCTTCGGGGCGAAGCGATCACCGCCAGCCCGCCGCGGCTCATCGACTCGGTCGTGCGGCTGGCGCGGCGGCACAGGCTCGCGGCCATGGCGGCGGTGGGCATGGTGGCGGCGCTCCTGATCGCGATCGTTGGCATCTCGATGTTTGCGGTGCGTGCCGAGCAGCAGCGGGTGCTCGCGGTCGCGGAGCGGGGGCGGGCCGATGTCGCCAACCGGGAGGCGATGCGGCAGCTCTACATCTCCAATCTGCGTTCGCTCCGGGGGTGTCTTGACAGCCAAAACCTGCGAATGGCACGCCAAATCTACGAGGACACGCTCCCGCTCGCGGGGACGCCGCTCCCGCTCGAGATGCGGGTGCTGGGCGCAAGAATCGATGAGGCCCTGGTCGCCATCAACGTTGGGAAGGGGCAGGTCCGCGAGGTCGTGTACAGTCCAGATGGCAGCGTGCTGGGAATGGCGGCAGTTGCGAAGCTGGACCGAAACTCATCCAAGGCAATCCAGTCGCTTCTCGAGCACCCAACATCTCACGTTGGAATCCATCGCCTCGCACTCGCTTTTTTCTCCGCGGACGACCGCCACCACTACGTCCCCCTCGCACCGCCAAACGAGGATTGGGTGCGGGTCTGGCGCGGCCCCGCAGGTCTGGGGAGCAACGTCGGCAGCTCATTGGCTGGCTCGCCCGTGCCGCTGGCCATTAGCCGCGACGGCACACGGCTGGCTGTGCATGCCCGGGACGGCAGCGTCCACATCGTGGCGAGGGCGACGGGACGCGACGAGGTCGTCCTCGACGGGCATCGGGGACGGCTCAAGCTGGCTACGTTTAGCCCCGACGGCAGCCGCGTGGTCATTCAGAATGACAGCGGTGCACTTGGCCTCTGGGATGCCGACAGCGGCGGGTTGATCACCTGGTGTGGCGGCAACGATGCGGAGATTCCCGTATTTCAGTTCAGTCCCCACGGCGAGCGGATTGCCGTCGTCGTAACTGGGGCGAGAAAACCCTTCGATGTGCTCGTGTACGACGCCGGCGACGGGCGACGGCTGTGCTCCATCACGAAGCCGCAGGGGCTCGGGCCGAAGTCTACCTTCCTCACGTTCAGTCCGGATGACGCCCGGCTCGTCATGACAGGCGAGGAACACGAACTGCGAGTGTGGAGCGCCGCCGATGGGCAACTCATCGCGAGCCTGCCGGGCCACGCCACGGCGGTCACGGCGGTGGCGTACAGTTCCGATGGCAGGCAGATCGCCGAAGGAACCACCAACGGCCATATTCGGCTCTGGAACACCCAGACGTTCACCTGCGAGCAGGATCTGATGGGGCACGATGGTTTGATCACGACGCTCGCCTTCCGGCCCGACGGCGAGACGCTCGCCTCCGGCTCAGACGATAGCACGGTGCGGATCTGGTCCCGATCGGCGACGGAGCCGCTCGCCGTGCTCGCGGACGTGCGCGGGATGACGGCCGCCGCGTTCAGTCCGGATGGCAGCCAACTGGCCATCGCCCCCAAGGAGACCAGCGATATCGAAGTCTGGGACGCGCGAACGTTGGAACGACTCCGCACGCTCCGCGGAGCGCCGGGCCGCGTGACCGAGGTCGCCTACTGCCCCGATGGCGGGCTCGTCGCGGCCGCGTTCAAGACGTCGGGAGCGAAAGGGAATGTCTGTATCTGGCGAACGGACACCGGGGAAGTTTTCTCCTCGCTCGGGGACCACACGCGTGGCGCCGTGACGATGACGTTCAGCCCCGACGGATCACGGCTCGCGACCACCTCGCACGAGGGCGTCGCGACGGTCTGGAACGTGAACACGGGAGACAAGCTTCTGGAGTTCTCCGCGCCGCGGAAGTCTCTCGACATCGACGTCGCCGCGGTGTTCGGTCTCGATGGCACACGACTGGCATACGTGAAACCAGAACTATACGACGCGGCGACCGGCCAGGTGGTGGCGGTCACGGGCCAGCGAGGCATCGTCAACAGCCTCGCAGCCAGCCCCGACGGGCGGGTGCTGGCCGCCGGAATGGCGATCGGCGCCGTTCGTCTCGACGACTTCGCAACTGGAGAGAAGTTGGCCCAACTCGTCGGCCACAGCGACCAGGTGCGGTCCATCGCCTTCGATTCCAAAGGCACCCGCCTCGTGACGGGTTCGCTGGATGAAACCGCCCGCCTCTGGGACATCACAAACGGGGAGGAACTCCGCGTCTTCCGCGGTCATGAAGGCCGCGTCGAAAAGGTGCTGTGGAGCCCCGACGGCCGCCGGATCGTGACGGCCGCGACGGATGCCACGGTCCGCATCTGGGACGTGGACTCGGGTTCCGAAGTCTGCCGGCTGCCCGGGCAGCCGGATGAGCCCCGGGCGGTGGCCATGAGTCCAGATGGCACGACGCTCGTCACCGCGGATGCCGAGGGCAAGGTGCACATCCATGGACTCTCCAACGCGGCCGTGACCGCCGCGCGGCGAGCCGTCACCGTTCCTCGCTGACGGGTGGGCCCTCGAGCCCGGGAAGCCTTGGCGGCCGCATTCCGCGAGGTGGCTCCTCGAGCGTTGCCAGGAAAGCGGCGAGGTCGGCCAGATCCTGGCGGTTGAGCCCCAGCGGCTTTAGGTGCGGTGACTTGACCGGAAACTCCTGATCATCCCGCTCGAACGGCTGCCGCTTCAGCGTCACCATGCCTGCGTTATACATCGCGAGCACGCCCCCCAGTTCGAACATGCCGGTGTGCATATACGGCGAAGTCTGCGTAATGTCCCGGAGCGTGGGCGTGCGGAAGCGGCCCTTGTCAACCGGATCGTGGGTGATCCGATAGCGGCCGAGGTCTTCGTTCTTCCGCCCGTGGTGGCTCAGGCCGAGGTCGTGAAAGCGGCCGTCGCTGAAAGGGGGGCCGTGGTGGCAGTTCATGCACCGGGCCTCACGCCGAAAGAGGTCGAGACCGAGGACTTCCTCATCTAAGAGCGCGGCGGCGTCTCCCTTCATGAAGGCGTCGAATCGTGACCGCCCTCCCACGACTGTCCGCTCAAAGCAGGCCACCGCCTCGACCACGGCCGCGAACTCGATCGGCCGCCCCGGAAACGCTTCGTCGTGCAGTTTTCGATAGTCCGGAATCCTCGCGAGCAGCCCGACCACCTGCTCGCGGTTGGCGTCCATCTCCGCCGGATTCGTGAGCGCCTCCTCGATCTGCGCCTCGAGACTGGCCGCCCTGCCGTCCCAGAAAAACGCCGACTGGAAGGCAATATTCCGGATCGTCGGAGCGTTCCTGCCAGGACCTTTGCCGCGCGGCTCACTCACGCCCCGACCATCGGCCCATCCGAGACCCGGCTCGTGGCACGAGACGCAAGCCAGCTTCCCGCTCGACGAGAGGCGGGCATCGAAGAAAAGCGTGCGTCCCAGCGCCACCTTCTCCATGCTCACGGGATTCGACTCAGGATGGATAACCTCCGGAAGAAGACCGATCTCGTGCCATTCGATTCCTGGATCGACGTGGGGCGGCGGCCACGACTGAGGGGCACCGCGATAGATATCACGCAGCCGGCTGGCGGCGACGGCACGCGTTGCCGCCGTGCGCTCGGGCCGAGGTGGTTTTTTTGAAGCAGGCGACTGCTGCGCCTCGCAGGTGGAGCCGACAACGACGGCGATCGCTGCGACAAGAAGCGCCAGCACGGTGCCGCGATATTCCCGCGAAGCCGAGGTGCTGGACAAGGGTCTACGGTCGTTCACGAGCATGCATCTCGCCGGTGATCAGGGGACGACCGCCATGTCGGCGGCCTGCACGGTGAGCAGCGCCGCCACCACGTCGGCTGACATCGTATCATCCAGGAATCGGGTCGATCCATCGGCGAACAGCACATTGGCTCCGCCGGAATGAAAGGCGTAGATGCCGGAGTTGTTGCTGCCATTGACCAGTTGCGGCCCCGGAGACTTGCATTGGTTTGCAGGGTCGGCCTGGGAGCGATCCTGCCGGAAGCCCTTCACGGCGACCTGGTTGGGATCGGCCCAGCCGCAAAGCAGGACGTATTTGCCGGACGGGCTGGCGGCGAGCCCCGAATCGGCGATCATGCCACCGAAGGCCCAGACCTGGGGCCGACCGGCGGCCTCGAACACGGCAATGCTCTTCGCCGTGCCATCGGTGATCCTGCCGATTCGCCAGCCTTTTTCACCCGGTTTGACCCCGCCCTTCATGAAGCCGTCGATGCTGCCCGGCAGGGGGAAAGAGATCACGGCTGGGGCGGTCCAGAGGGTGCTACTCGGGCCATCGGAGCCGGCGTAATCCGTCGCCGCCGCCCCCCAGGCCGGCGTCCCGGTCTTGAACTTCGGGTGCTGGAGAGGTCCGCCGGGGGTCGACGGACAGCGCGTGAACCGCGGCGATACCTGGACGGCCTCACGGTTTTTAATGTCGTTGCAGCCCACCGTATAATCGTAGATGCCTGCGAGGGGGTTCTCCTCGAGGTAGGGCAGCATTTGGGCTGTCCAGTAGTGGCGGACTCCGCTGCCGGAGACGGCCGTTGGAAAAAAGCCACGGGCGGCATGGAAGCTGTGCAGGCCGGTGCCGATCTGACGCAAGTTGTTTATGCAACTCGTGCGGCGGGCCGTCTCGCGAGCGCTCTGCACCGCCGGCAGCAGAAGGCCGACGAGCGTGGCGATGATCGCCACGACGATGAGAATCTCGATGAGTGAAAACCCGCTGGCCCTTCCGGGGAACATCCGGTGTGGAGTCCCGCGATCGGATGCGCTGTTGCCTGCGCTCATGTCCGGGCCGGTGCTCATGTCTGCTATCGCCACGACAGGAATCCCCTTTTTAGAGGGGGAACTAAAGCGTATCGATGGGAGGGTAGACCCCTCAACCCCCCGTTCAGACGGCCCTCCTGGGAGTCTCGCGCAGTCCCCACGGCTCGCGCCGTTGGGCTTCCTGACTCAGGAAG
>CAMBPQ010000108.1 GCA_945869735.1 Planctomicrobium piriforme | reverse complement strand
CACGGCGCTCGCCTTCGCCACGATCACGCTCGGCCTCGCCCGCGGCCGGTCGCTGCCGGCGGTGATGAACACGTTCGCCGCGGCGATCGGCGACGTGGCCTCGATCCTGCTCGTGATCGGCGGCTCGGGCGCCTTCAAGCAGGTGCTCGTGGCCAGCGGCGTCAACAGCCAGATCGGCGCGTCGCTGCAGGGCCTGCCACTCGATCCGCTCATGCTGGCCTGGCTCGTGACGGCCGTGATCCGTGCCTGCGTGGGCTCGGCCACGGTGGCGGGGCTCACGGCCGCGGGCATCCTCGCACCGATCGTGACGGCCGGGGGAGCCGATCCGAACCTCATGGTGCTCGCGATCGGGGCGGGCAGCCTCGCGTTCTCCCACGTCAACGACGCGGGCTTCTGGCTGTTCAAGGAGTATTTCAACGTGAGCTTGGCCGACACGCTCAAGAGCTGGACCGTGATGGAGACGATCGTGTCGGTCGTGGGTCTCATCGGCGTGCTCGTGCTCGCGCGGATCATCTGAGAGGAGAGTGACCATGTTCACGATTGACGCCCACCTTGACCTCTCGATGAACGCGATGGAGTGGAACCGCGACCTGCGGATCCCCGCAGCGGAGATCAACGCCCGCGAACGGGCCCGCGGCCTCACCGACAAGCCCGACCGGGGCAACGCCGTCGTGTCTTTTCCCGATCTCAGACAGGGCCACATCGGCCTCGTCGTTGCCACGCAGATCGCCCGCTACGTGGCCCCCAACAACCCGCTCCCGGGCTGGGCGTCACCCGAGCAGGCCTGGTCGCAGACGCAGGCCCAACTCCAGTGGTATCGCACCATGGAGGAGGCGGGGGAGATCGTGCAGATCGTCGACCGGGCCGGCCTCGACGCCCACGTGGCCCTTTGGCAGGAGGCGATCGCCGCCGGCCGCGACACGTCGCGGCTGCCGATTGGCTACATCCTCTCGCTCGAGGGAGCCGATTCACTGATCACCACGCGGCACCTCGAGCGGGCCCATGCCTACGGCCTCCGCGCCTCGGGCCCGGCCCACTATGGCCCCGGCCGCTACGCCCACGGCACCGACGCCTCGGCCTCGCTCAATGCGGCCGGCCGCGAACTCTTGGGCGAGATGAACCGGCTCGGCCTCATCCTCGACGCCACCCACCTCTGCGACGCCGCCTTCTGGGAGGCGCTCGAGATCTTCCAGGGGCCCGTCTGGGCCAGCCACAACAACTGCCGGACGCTCGTCGATCATAACCGGCAGTTTTCCGACGAGATGATCAAGGCGCTCGTGAATCGTGGGGCCGTGATCGGCGGGGCGCTCGACGCCTGGATGATGGTGCCCGGCTGGGTGCGGGGGAAGTCGCAGCCCAAGGAGATGAACTGTGATCTCGAGGTGATACTCGACCACCTCGACCACATCTGCCAGATCGCGGGCAACGCCGACCATATCGGCATCGGCTCCGATCTCGACGGTGCCTTCGGCCGCGAGCAGGCCCCGCACGACCTGGAGACGATCGCCGACCTCGCCCGCGTGCCGGCCATGCTCGCGAAGCGGGGCTATTCAACCGCCGACATCGAGAAGGTGATGCACGGCAACTGGCTCCGGTTCTTGCGGCAGGTCTGGGGCTGACGCTGAACCTGCGGTCACGAAAGCCGTCCGCGGGCGTCCACGCGGAGCGGGCGGAGTTCGCCGTCGGCCTCCCGCCACCAGACGGCATCCTGCAGGTTGACGCAGGGGCAGATGTGGTTGGGAATGACCGTCACCCGTTCGCCCACGCGTGGCCGCTGACGGCACCGCGAGACGTCTACCTGCCCATGCTCCTCCGTGAGCTTCGTGATCATCGCGTCGGGGTATTCGACAATGAAGCCGTGGCCGCTGTCGGGGGCGGGCCCGCAGCGGTCGCTCGTGAAGGTCTTCGTGCCGCCGTCGAGCACGACCTGCCCGGCCACAGCATCGCTCACGACCGTACAGACGATCGTGGCCGCACAGTCGGCGAGCGTGCAGAAGCCGCCATGCACGGTATTCATGTCATTGAACACATAGGTGCCCGGCCGGATCTCCGTCACCTGCGGCACCAGGTGCGACTGGAACACCGTCGGCGTCGAGCCGCCGGAGACGACCTCATGGCACAGGCCGTGGCGGTCGAAGCGATCGATCGCTTCCTGGATCTTCACGGCGACGGCCGCGAGCGGAGTGGCCTGCTCGGCGGGCTTCGCCCAGATGTGGCCCGGATAGCAGAAGATGCCATCCAGCCGCAGGCCCGGCGTGACCGCCACGGCTTGGGCGAGCGCTGCGAGGGCTTCGGCCGTCGGCATACCAGTCCGCCCCATGCCGACGTCGAGATCCACGAGTACCCCGATCGTGACCCCGGCCGATCTGGCCGCCGCTGAAACCGCCTCGACGGCCACGACCGTGTCGATTGCCACTCGCATGGTCGATTCTCGAGCACGGACAGCCAGCCGCTGAGCCCGCGCAGCATCGACCACCGGGTACGCCACCAGGATGTCTGGGTGCTCACGGTCGAACGCGGCAACCAGCGCCTCGGCCTCGCCAACCTTGGCCACTGTCAACCCGCCCACTCCGGCCGCCAGCTGGAGCCGGGCAACCTCGACGCTCTTATGGGTTTTGCAGTGAGGCCGCACGGCGATGCCGTGCGACGCGGCGTAGGCAGCCAGCCTCTCGATGTTTCGGTGAACTCGGGCAGCATCGACGACGAGCGCCGGCGTCGCTATGGATTCAACGCCAGGTGCAGGTGAGACAACACTCATGCACACATTATGCCGCATACCACCAGCTTGTGAACGCCGGTCAAAAAGTGCATCGCGAGGCTCTTCAACGAGCACAAGGTGGGGGGCAAGCAGACCTGGTCTGACAGCCGGGTCCGACAGCACTACGGCCGCGAGAAACTCATCGGCAAGGACGTGTTTCGCAAGACCAAGCAGGTGACAGACCGGCAGACGGGCAAGAAGAAGGTCATCCATCTGCCCACCTCCGAATGGATCTGGCGGGACGTGTCGCACCTGCGGATTCTGTCGGACGAATTGGCAGAGGCCGTCAAGCGGAAGCTCGGGCTCGGCGCCGAGTCGTTCGGCCGCAAGGCGAAGGATCGCCGGAAGAGAGCCCACCGCGTTGAACTTTACCCCAAGCCCGATGATTCTCGGGCGATCCGACGACAAGGACCAGAGCTTCTTTTGCTTCACCGCGAACAACGGGATTCATGGCTACACGAACCGGGGCTCCAAGTCGGCTCGAATCATCGACGAGGCCGTGCTCCGGACCGTCATGGCGACGCTCTTCACCGATGACTTCCTCGCCGGCCGGCGGCCGAACGTGAAGAGCGTCAAGGAGAAGGAGGTGGTCGCGGCGCTCGGAAAGCTTCGCGACTTGCTGCAGGGCGACGTGGGCGTCGCGGCCCAGGTGCTCCAAGCCCTCGTGGGTGACGTCGTCATCCAAAAGCAACACGTCGATGGATACGAAAACCCGCAGATGGTTGCCCGCTTCACGATCAACGCCGTGCCGGCTTTGGCGGTGCTGGACCGCGGCAGATCAAGCGAGACTGCCGGAACCTCATGGCCGGCGGCCTGTAGCGAGCAGCCGGACGGACTTGCCGGTAAGGCGACGCCGAAGGAAGTGGTCGTGCCGCTGAAGCGTAAATACCATCGGGCAGGCGGCGACCCGCCGGTCATACCGCCAACCGACTCACAGCCGCCGAAGGCGTGAGGACGGGAATCCCCTGGAACTCGCCGATCCCGAGAAGATGGGCATCGCCTGAAACGATCAAGTCTGCACCGCAGGCTACGGCCGTCGCAAGCACGATGTCGTCATCGGGATCGGCGAGGATTACCGGGCCGATAACAGCAGGGACGACAAGCTGCACGAGGGCGGCATATCCCTCGAACAGGTCCGCCGCGTCCACCGCCTGCTCAGCCAGTTGGGCGGCGAACTTTTTTCGAAACAGAACGTCGTGCAACTCGTCCAAGAGCGGCATTCTCGAAAGGATCTGCATCTTGCCGGCCGCAGCCGCGTCGATCAGTCGCCCTGGCACCCCGCCCCAGATGAGGCCGGAACGGCGGTGTTCGTGTCAAGCACCAGCCGCACGTCGCCGCTCCGCACGATACGCCTGGATCTCGGCTTCGATCTCTTCGGCCGTCATCGGAGGCGTTCCGGTTGCAGAGAGCTTCTGCCGCGTCGCTTGCATCTTCGCGACACGGGCTGCTGCGAGCCGCTCACGAAGGATCGCCTCAATCGAGCCGGTCTCGAGCAAGCCTTCGGCCGCAGCCTCCTTGGCGAGGGCGTCGGAAATCGTGATTTGGACGGTCGTCATGGGCGGCGATTCCGGAGACGCCTCGGATTATACGCCGAAAATGCGACAGGTCGCCTACAGCGGCCCTGCCGCCAGCCCCAGCCAACCATTATCCAACGGTCACCATGTGGGAGTTCCTGAATGCCGACCGTTGGACAATGCTTGGAAAGGCGCCCCCGCGCCGGCCGATGAGTGACTCGGGAGCCTCGGGAGGAGCGGCCCGGGTGTCCGGAGCGGGTTTCCCGAAACGCCCAATCTCGCTGCTCAAGGGCAGTCTCAAGGGCAGTCCGTCAGCCGGAAGACCGTTGTGGAAGTGCCATTGACCGGGCTATCCTTCCGAAGGCTTCTGGGGGGCGGACATGGGACCACCGGGCGGGCCTGTCTTGGGGCCATTCAAAAGCCGGACGGAGGCGTTGGGGGCGGAGAAGGGGTGGTTACTTGGTCAGGGTCGTTTCGCACGCCGCAGCCCGCTCCCTGATCAAGACTGCAAGATCGCCCACAACCGCTTGGTCCAAGTCGAGTGCCGCGAACTCGGCCACTACCGGCTCGATCTTCGCCTGGACGAGTTTGACGATGTGTCGGACCCTCTGCCGAACGAACGGCCAACTCATGCCGGCATCAAGGGCGAATTTCCCCCACCCCTTGGCGTCGAGTTCACCAAGTGTTTCCCGTTTACCAAACTTCATCGCAAAGGACTTCGAAAGGCTCCGATAGTAGGTGGTGCAGAGGAGGTCGTATAGCGGTGCGAGCCTGGGAGAACCGCCTCGGTAGAGAATCGAAAAGTTCTTCCCGTGGGCGTCGGCATTGCCAACGACAACGTTGAAGATAGCGGCATCGAGCAGTGCGATAACGTCCAATGCCGGCGCGGTGGAGCACGTGCGTAGAAGGTTGAAGCAGTCCGCGAAAGCAGGGCCTCCGTCGCAGGCGTACTTCTTCTCCGGCGGCCTCCCAAGTGCCTGGCAGAAATCCTCTTGGTGGATTCTGTGCACGTGGCCGTCGGCACCGGAGAAGCGGTCATACCGCTCGATCAGAAGAAACTTCCTGCCACTGACGGTACGCGACTCGACGCTAGCGACATTGAGTCCGGCCGTGCGAGCGAGCCGCATAACGAATGCTTCGTTCTCGGTCGTGCCATGAAACCGTTCGATGGGGGGCTTGAGGATGTGTGTGGTGGGTTGTCCCGGTGCAGGCAGTGCAATCGCGTTGTCCACGAGAACCACAGGCAACTTCGATTGCGCACCGGCCAACGAGAGCCGCAATCCGTCTTCGCCCGTGAGAAAGGGGTGACGCGGGAGGTCGTTCAAGACCTCGAGCAAGGCCGTATCATCAAGCCGCGTTGGCAGCTGCTGGGAGGGCACAACTGACGACGGCGTTCCGGGCGGGAGCAGCTCTACCGCCCCTGCGACTTCGCCGCCTAGCCGATCTAGAAGCGAGAAGTCATTCGCAACGGATACACCGAGCGACTGGGCGACTGCTTCTCGCTGGCCCTCTTCGGGAAGCAGGCCGGAAAAAAATGGCCGGCACTCCCTTCTCGTAAAGACTTTCTCTCTCTTTGGCAGCGAATGAGATAGGGGAGGGGTCACAACGGCCGGCACATGGCACAGACTGCCGCGCATCTCGTCGACCACGTCATCCCGCCCGTGCCCGTGCGGCAGTGGGTGATTTCACTGCCCAAACGGCTGCGGGGAGTGCTCGGCGACCGGCCCAAGGCCGTCGCGGCGGTGACCAGGATTTTTCTCGCTGAGATTGAGAAGCTGCTCTGCTCGAACCACGCCACGCTGCCATCCCCCCGCCCGCGAGTCGGCGCCGTCTCCTTCCTCCACCGCTTCGGCTCGGGGCTCAACCGCCACGCCCATCTCCACGCGGCCGTCACCGACGGCGTCTTCCTGCCGGAACCGCACGG
>CAMBPQ010000107.1 GCA_945869735.1 Planctomicrobium piriforme | reverse complement strand
GAAGACGGTGCCGGGGTGGTCGGTGAGGTGGGTGCGGCAGGCGGCTAAGAGTTTTGCTGTGGCCTCGGGCGTGCGGTGTCTGAGGGTGAAGTAGACGGTGTGGGCGAGGTGGGGCATGGATAGGCGTTTCGGGGTGCGCTCCCCACCGCTGACGCGATTGGGTTTTTGGCGGAGGGCGGAGGGGCTTTTAAGTGGGGTTTGAGCCGCGGGCAGCCTGTACCGGGGCGGGGTTTGGTGTCGGGCTCGACTCGCCGGCCCGTCTCGGCGTGGCCGGGCCGATGATCTCGACCACCTCGATGTCGTCGAGCATTTCCCGCGCCTCGAGGGCACCAGCCAGCCGGTCGAGTTTGTCGCGGTTGTTGGTGAGGAGCTTCGTGGCCCGCACCGCCGCCTCCCCCAACACGCGAAACACCTCCTCGTCGATGATCTGCGCGGTCCGCTCGCTGAACTCCCGCTGCTCATAGACGTCGCGGCCCAGGAAGGGATGCTCGTTGGAGGTGGAGCAGGCCACCGGCCCGACGCGCTCGCTCATGCCCCAGGTGGCCACCATCTTCCGCGCGATCCGCGTGGCCTGCATGAGGTCGTTCTCAGCGCCGGCGGAGTATTCGCCAAACACGAGCTTCTCCGCGGCGCGGCCCGCGAGGATGAACGTCAGCCGGTTGGTGAGGTCCGACTCGCCGATGTTCATCCGATCTTCCTCGGGCACGAGCTGCGTCACACCGAGGGCCCGGCCGCGGGGGATGATCGTGACCTTGTGGAGCTTGTCGACGCCCGGGAGCAGCCAGGCTCCCAGCGCGTGGCCCGCCTCGTGGTAGGCCGTCATCGTCTTCTCGCGGCCGGCGAGCACTTCCTCCCGCTTCGGGCCCATCAGCACCTTGTCGCGGGCGTAGTCGAAGTCGGAGGAATCAACGGCGTTCTTGTCGTGCCGCGTGGCCCAGAGGGCGGCCTCGTTGACGAGGTTCCTGATGTCAGCGCCGGTGAGGCCGACCGTCGCGCTGGCGAGCCGGTTGAGATCGACGTCGGCCGCCAGGGGCACGTTTCGCGTGTGAACTTTGTAAAGCGCCAGCCGTGCCTTCTGATTGGGGCGGTCAACCGTCACATGACGGTCAAAGCGGCCCGGCCGCAGGAGCGCGGGGTCGAGCACATCGGGACGATTGGTCGCGGCGAGCACGATCACCGACTCCGACGGGCTGAAGCCGTCCATCTCGGAGAGGATCTGGTTGAGCGTCTGTTCGCGTTCGTCGTGGCCGCCCCCCAGGCCCGCGCCGCGGACACGGCCCACGGCGTCGATCTCATCGATGAACAGGATCGCGGGCGAGGCGTCCTTGGCCGTCTTGAACATATCGCGTACCCGCGACGCGCCCACGCCTACGAACATCTGGATGAACTCGCTGCCCGAGATCGAGAAGAAGGGCACGCCCGCCTCGCCGGCCACGGCCCGGGCAAGGAGCGTTTTGCCGGTGCCCGGTGGCCCCATCAGCAGCACGCCCTTGGGCACGCGGCCACCGAGCCGCTCAAACTTCTTGGGGTCTTTGAGAAACTCGACGATCTCCTGGAGGTCAGCCTTCACCTGCTCAAGGCCCGCCACGTCGTCGAACGTGATCTGCTTGTCGGTGGCGGCGTAGCGCTTGGCGGGCGACTTGGAGAAGCCACCGAGGAAGCCGGTGTTGCCCAGCGGGTCGCGGGCGCGGCGGAGCGTCATCCAGAAGCCCGCCATCAGGAGCAGCGGCACGAGCATGTAAAGGCCCATGAGGAAGCCCGTGCCGTCGGTGGGCGTGCGGGTCTCCTTGCGGATCTCGTCGTGCTCCTGCATGAGCTTGTCGAAGCCCTCTCGGAGGTAGGGATTGAGGTCGAAGGAGAATGTCTTTTGCGGCTTGTGGCCGGGAAGGCCGTCGCTCGGGAGCTCCTTGATGAACTCACCCTCCAAGTGGTCGCCCGACAGGACCACGCTGGCCACGTTTTGCTCCTTGACCTGCTTGACGAAGTCGTCGTAGCGGAGGGCGTCGCGGGTCTGAGTCGCGTTGCCGGTGAGGACTGTCGCGAGCGCCACCGCTGCGAGGATTAGGAGGATCACCATCGGCAGGCCCATGGGACGTCCGAGCATGGGGGGCATAGTGGACGGTCCCTTAGGACGCGGGGCGGAATCCATGGCCGCGGGGTTCTCCGGGGTGATTGCAAGAGACGCGATAGTCTAATGTATGCAGTGCCGAGGCACATGGGCTGCGGCGGCACACGGATGGCCGGCATCAGGAAGGTGCAACACATGACACAAGACGACCTTTCGGCCGGACGGATCCTCAAACGCGGTGTCGTGGCGGTGGCGCGGCGCGGGGGGCTTTTCCTGGCGATCAGGCGTGGAAAGACCGTGGCGGCCGGCGGCCGCGTCTGTTTTCCGGGCGGCCACATCGAGCCGGGGGAGGCGGAGCACGACGCGGTCGTTCGCGAGTGTCGCGAGGAGCTCGCCGCGGCGGTCGATCCGGCCAGATGCGTCCATCGCAGCGTCACATCGTGGGGCACGGGGCTCGCGTGGTGGACGGTGACGCTCGCCGAGGGGGAGCTCGTGCCGCATCCGGTCGAGGTGGACGAGATTCTCTGGATGTCGCTCGACGAGATGCTCGCTGAGCCGACGCTCCTCTCCGGCAACCGTGACTTTCTCGAGGCCGTCGTCGCGGGCCGCGTGCGATTGTGAGCCTCAGGGCTGCAGCAACCTCGGTGTGACCGGGGGTTCGGGAGACGTCTCGTCGTCCTTCTTGAAGATGACCCCCTGTGGCTCCTGGGGTGGCGGAAGTTCTTGCCGGGAGGCCGCCGACTCGAGCAGGTCGCGGAAGGGATTGTGCTTCTGTGACGCTTCGATGCGGGCCGACGCCTGCTGCACGGCGGGATCGAATCGGCGTCCGCGCTCGGCAAAGCGAACGCCGGCAAGCCACGACTCGATCGTGCTCCGCTCACGGGCCGAGAGCGGCGTGGCGGTGAGGCCATTCTTTGCCGGTTTGGCGGGATGCCTGCCAGCGAGCATGGCAACGAGCCGCTGCGGATCGCGATCCTTACCGACCGCTTCGAGAAACACGTCCATGTTGGCGAGCGTGTGGGTGCGGTCGGGGCGGCTCGCGGCGCCACCGCGTTCGAACGTGGGCTGATGGCCGGCCGGGCCGCCGTGGCAGGCACCGGCGGCGCACTTGTTGACGATCAAGGGCTGCACTTGGCGCGTGAACCGGCTGACCACCTCGGGAGGCATGTCGCCCGACCGTGCAGGCATGGCACCGGCAACGGTGGTGATCGCAGTGATGAGAAACAGCACGATGCCGCGAGGGCACATGGCGGTAGGCTCCGCGGGGAGGAAAGACCCGGCGTGGGGCGGGATGGTAGGAGGGCCCGGGCCCTGGTTCAAGGAGAGTTCGCTTGTGGCCGACGCGGCCCAATGCCTACACTCGCGCCGCCGCTGGAAAACCCGCGCACCACACCACCCACGCCCCCCAGAGGACCCCATGGAACGCACGTTCGTCATGTTCAAGCCCGACTGTCTCGAGCGCGGCCTCGTGGGCAGGATCCTCTCGCGTTTTGAGGAGAAGGGCCTGCGGCTCGTGGCGATGAAGATGCTGCGGATCACTCCCGCGCTCGCCAAGCAGCACTATGCCGAACACGTCGAGAAGCCGTTCTACCCCGGGCTCGAGGAGTTCATCACGGCATCGCCGGTGGTGGGCACGATTTTCGAGGGGCCGGAAGTGGTCCGCGTGGTCCGTGAGATGCTCGGCGCGACGAGCGGATTGAAGGCCGCGGCGGGCACGATCCGGGGCGACTACTCGTCGAGCCGGCAGATGAACCTCGTGCATGCATCCGATTCGCCCGAGTCGGCGGCCCGTGAGATCGGCATCTACTTCAAGGCCGACGAAATCCAGGCGTGGGATCCGTCGCTGGCGTGTTGGTATCAGGCGCCGGGCGAGGAGTGAACCGCCCCCGCCGTTGGCACCAAGAAGTCGGAGCGCGAGCGATGGGTATCCGGGTGGTGACCGTGTTGGTGGTACGGAGCCGATTAGTGTCGGGGCCGATATTCCCCGCACTCGCGTTTGGGGCTTCCTGATGGTGAGCGATCACCCACGGAGCGTTGCGGCGGGCGTGTCGGCGGCGAGCCGCGTGATCATGTCGCGACAGGCGCGGTCGACCGCCGTCTGCCACTGGGCGTCGGCGAGGCCCGCGTTCATCTCGGGCCTCGAGTGGGCAAAGATCACGTCGCGGGCGCTCACGATGATCGCGCCCATGCCGTCAGGATGAAACGCCCCGCGAACGTCTGACGCCCGGCCTCCTTGCCGTCCGAAGCCCGGCACGAGCAGCCACGTGTGGGGCATCGCGGCCCGGAGGTCATCGAGCTGCTTGGGCCAGGTGGCGCCCACGACGGCGCCGACCGCGCCATACCTGCCACCGGCAGCCGTGCGGACCGCGAGTTGCTCCACACCCGCTGCGACGTGTTCGTAGTTGGTCTTGCCGTCGCACCGCAGGTCCTGGAAATCCTTACTGCCCGGGTTCGACGTCTTCACGAGCACGAAGATACCGGCGCCACGTGCGTCGGCCGTTTTCACGAAGGGCTCGATCGAGTCGAGGCCGAGATAGGGATTCACGGTGAGCGCGTCGGCGGCCCAGGGGCCGGCGAGCCAGCCTTCGGCGTAGGCCTCCGCGGTGGAGCCAATATCGCCCCGTTTGCCATCGGCGAGCACGAGGAGGTTCTTCGCCCGCGCGTGGGCGATCACGTCGGCGAGTGCGGTCATGCCGTGCGGGCCGAGCGCCTCGAAGCAGGCGAGTTGCGGCTTGACGATCGGCACGAGGGGCGCAACGACATCGATCACATCGCGGCAGAATCGCGTGAAGATGTCGGCGAGGGTCTTGGGGTCGGTCGTGGCGGTGGCGCCGAGACCAGGGGGCAACGAGTCCCGGCGTGGGTCGAGGCCGATGCAGGACGGGGTGTGACGGTCCTTGATGGCCGCGGCAAGGCGGTCGGCGAAGCGGCCGTGCAGTGGTGTCGGGTGGGAGGGCGTGGTCATCGCGATGGGGCTCCGCGGGGCGGTCACTGCGAACGGATCGACAAGTGTGTCACTCCGGTCGGGCCTTGACGAGTGGCGGCAGGCAACGGCCCCATTTCAAGCCCCGGGGCCGGAATGGCTTTCCGGCAGCCCTCTGCCGTAGGGTTGAGCGAGGTCGCAGGAAATCACGGCATGCGACTGGGGCCGGCTTGGATGCCATCACGAATCGTCTTGGGGAGGTGTGTGATGGGATACGTCGATCCGAATCGGCTGGGGATCGTGGCGGCGGTGATGCTGACGGCGTGGCATGCAGTGTGGATGGCGCTCGTGGCTGCGGGCGTGGCCCAGCGGGTGGCCGAGTTCACGCTGCGGATGCATGCAATGAAGTCCGACGTGGTCATCGAGCCGTTCGACCCGGGCATGGCGTCGCTGCTGCTGGTGGTGACGGCGGTGCTGGGCTATGTCGGCGGCGCGACCGCGGCGGCACTCTGGAACTGCCTCGGCACGGTCTGCATGCGGGGCAAGACAGGGGTCTCGGCCCGCGTTTGACGCGCGCCGGCAACCCGTGTTGAAGCCGTGGGCACCATCTGACATAGTGTGTCGGTCGTGAGGTGGCAGTGCCGATTGGCGCGGTCTCCCCACGGCGGATTCGGGGCGTGGCGCAGCCTGGCTAGCGCGCTTGACTGGGGGTCAAGAGGTCGCAGGTTCAAATCCTGTCGCCCCGACTTTGGTGCTGATTGAGAGGTAGGCGGACGAACGTTCCGCTGCACCGCGTCGCTCCTGGCAGCCGTGGGCATGATCGAAATCGTTTTCGTTGTCGATGAGTCTCCCGAAGGCGGCTTCACCGCCCGGGCGGTGGGCGAGTCGATCTTCACCGAAGCCGGCACGCTCGATGAATTGAGGGCCAACGTCCGGTCCGCGGTCGAGTGTCACTTCGACGAGGGGCAGGCTCCCAAGGTGATCCGTCTCCACATCGTGCGCGACGAGATTCTGGCCCCATGAGCCCGCGGCTGCCGCGGGACACTTCCGGGGCGGAGCTGGCCAAGCTGCTCGCAGCCTTCGGGTATGTGGTGACGCGGCAAAAGGGCTCGCACCTCCGGCTGACGACGCAGGAGGGGGGAGAGCACCACGTGACGGTGCCGAATCACGACTCCCTGCGGGCTGGAACGCTTCACGGCGTTCTCAAGGATGTCGCCGAGCATGCCGGGGTGACGCGAGACGTGGTCGCCGAGAAGCTGTTCGGGTGAAGCGACCGGATGACTTCTGACCCCTTGCCCCCCAGTCAAGAGGTCGCAGGTTCAAATCCTGTCGCCCCGACGTTTGTT
>CAMBPQ010000106.1 GCA_945869735.1 Planctomicrobium piriforme | reverse complement strand
ACCACCTCGGGCACCGTCTTCCCTTGAGCCAACCCAACCTCAGCCTCGCGGAGCTTCCCAATGATCTGCTCCGCCGTGAACTTCTTTCCTCGTGGCATCTCTTGCCCTCCCTTGGTTTGCGCCACCAGAGATTCTCTCTCTGAAAGTGGCGACGTTTAAGGGGGGCAGGTCATGGAGGGCCTATCTGGACGTCATCCGGCAGGCGGCCTGACGGCGGTTCCCGTGGGGCCCAAACTGTTAGGCAAAGTGTTAGGCGCAGGCGTTTTGGCGCAGGAATCACGCGCCGAGCCACACGCGCCCTTCCCGAGGAAGCTGCACAATCGCGATCCGAGCGCGACTTGACTGTGGGTTGTATTCGCACTCACAATCCGTTGCCCGCAAGGGCGTGTGGGTTCAAGTCCCTCCTCCGGTACTCTAGTAAAGTAGGGATTAGAAACGGGGAGGATGTTAGTCTCTCGGCGCGTCGCCGCAACAAGTCGGACCTCCCCATGCACCCAACGACCGGCACCGGCCAGAATGAGTCTGACGGGCGGCCCACCCAGCGCGAACTGGTGCTCCTGAGGCCGTTGGCGCGGCAGTTCCCCAACATCGACGCGGCGTATGCCGAGATCGCGCGGCTGTCGGCGATCCTCACCCTCCCGATGGGTACCATCCACGTCATCAGCGACGTGCATGGCGAGCACCGCAAGCTCCGCCACATCATCAACAACGCATCGGGCACGTTGCGGCCGCTGGTGGAGCGGCTGTTTCGCGACCGCCTGACGCCGGAGGAGTTTCAGGCCTTCCTCACGCTCATCTTCTATCCGGCCGCGGTCACGGAGCGGCTCGAAGCCGAGGCGACCGACCAGGAGCAGGTGCGGGAATTTTCGCGGCGGACGCTGCAGCACCTCTTTGAGCTCGTCCGCGTGCTCGCCGCCCGCTACAGCTTCAAGCGGGCGCTGCGGGTCTTCCCGCCGGAATACGTGGAACTCTACGCCGAGCTCCTGCACGAGCCGACGGCCGACCGCGGCCGCGAATTCATCGACGCGATCGTCGACCAGTTGCTACGGCGCGGTCGGGCGTTGCATCTGGTGCACATCACGTGCCGGCTGGTCCGCAATCTTGCCGTGCACGAACTGATCATCGCCGGCGACTGCTGGGACCGGGGGCCGCGGGGCGACCGCGTGGTCGACTACCTGCGGCACCAGCCCAACGTGTCCTTCGTCTGGGGCAACCACGACGTCGCCTGGCTGGGCGCATGCCTCGGCCACGAGCCACTGATCTGCCACGTGCTGCGGATTTCACTCCGCTACCGGCGGATCCGCCAGATCGACGAGGGCTACAGCATTCCCACGGCGCCGCTGGAACACCTGGCCGCTACGGCCTATGCCGGCGATCCCTGCACCTTTTTCCGGCCGACGGTGTCGGGCCTGCGGCCGGACGACCTCGTCGCCCGGATGCACAAGGCAGCGGCGATCCTGCAGTTCAAGCTGGAGGGGCCGCTCATCGCGAGGCACCCGGAGTGGGGCATGGACGATCGGCGGCTTCTGCACCGCATCGACTTCGCGGCCGGCACGGTGGCCTGCGACGGCGGTGTCTATCCGCTCCGCGACACGCGGTTTCCGACGATCGATCCGGCCGACCCCTATCGGCTCTCGCCGGAGGAGGCCGATTGCCTGGCCCGGATGCGGCACTCGTTTCTCCACAGCCAAAAGCTCTGGGAGCACGCGCGCTGGATCGTGCGGCATGGAGCGATGTCCCTGCGGCGCAACGAGCATCTCATCTTCCATGGCTGCGTCCCCTCCGATCAACGGGGAGAGTTTTTGCCGATGCCGATAGAGGGCCGCATGCATCGTGGCCGGGAACTCTACGACGAGATCCAGCGCACCGTGATCCGGGCGCTCGAGGAGCGCCGACCGGAGCAGCTCGACGTGCTCTGGTACCTCTGGAGCGGGCCGCGGTCGCCGCTCTTTGGCAAGGACCGCATCACGACGTTCGAGCGGTGCTTCGTCGCCGACGAGCGGACGCACCACGAGACGAAGGATCCATACTTCACGCTCATCCACGAGCCGTGGTTCTGCGAGAAGGTGCTGGCGGAGTTTGGCGTCGATCCGGTGGAGGGGCTGATCGTCAACGGCCACGTGCCGGTGAAAATCGAGGCTGGCGAATCACCGCTGAAGCGGAGCGGCAAGGCGATCACGATCGACGGCGCGTTTTCGGAGGCCTACGGCGACCGGGGCTACACGCTCGTGCAGGAGGCCGACCGGACGCTGCTGGCACTGCACCACCACTTCGACTCGATCGACGCAGCCGTCCGCGACGGAGTCGACATCATCCCGACCATCACCGTCGTCCGCGAGCGAGAGCAACCGCGGCGCATCGCCGACACCGAGGCAGGTGAGCAGTGCCGCTGCGAGATCGAACTGCTTGAGCGGCTCATCGAGCTCTACCGCACGAACGCGCTGGCGCAGACGGCGTCGCCCGTCGGATTCCGCCCGTAGCGACCGCGGCAGGTGCGTGATCACGCGGTGGCGCGTACCTCGAAGATGTTATGGCCGTGAGCCGGCACGTCGAGGAAGAGCCCTGGCTGCGCGAGTTCGTCACCGCCTTGGCTCCACTCCGCGTCGCCGAGCAGATCACGGAACCGCCAGCCGCGGCCGGCGAGTCCGGGGATGCCGAGCGGCAGCAGGCACCGCGCCGGATGGGACGAGAGATTCACTACCACGAGCCGGCATTCGTCGCCGTGCAGCCAGCGATGCGCGACGACGTGCCGGTGGGTGTCGTTGCCCGACCACTCCTCCCGCGGCTCCAGCAGCCGCCACTGGCCGTCGTGGAAAACAGGATGCCGAAGCGCAGCCAGGAGCCGCCGATAGAAGTCGGCCAGGCCGGGCACGGCCTCCTCGGCGGGCCGCCGACCCAACTGCACCGGCAGCTTCACTCGGCAGCCGTCGAGCTTCCCTTCGTGGAAGAGGCGAAATCCCGGCAACGTCAGGGCGAGCACGGATGCCGCGCGGCTCCGCTCCAGGCCGAAGGCTTCGGCCGCCCGCCGCTCGTCGTGGTTTTCCACGAACCGCGCGAGCCGCTCCTGGAAGGCCATGTCGGCGACAAGATGCGATCGCACGGCCGCCGCGTCGCCGGAGAGCAGCCGGTCGTAGAGCCGCTTGTCGTAGGTGTAGTCGAAGCCCTGCTGCTGGAGCTCCCACTCCATGTCCCAGTAGACCTCGGCCAGCGTGAGGAAGCCGGGATGGCGGGCGCGGAGGTCGGTGATCGCGGCCGGCCAAAACTCCGCCCGCGGCGGTTCGAAATCGCCTCCCCACGTGCGGCCGAAGACCTCGCGGGTCACGAGCATCGCCATGTCGCAGCGGGCGCCGTCGCACCGCTCGGCGATCGACAGCAGAATCTCCGTCATGGCGCGGCGGGCTGCCGGACGGCGGTAGTCGATCTGCACCGTGTCGGTCCAGCCGCTGTAGCAGGGATCGCGGCCGTGCGCGAACACCCGTGAAGCGGCGCCGCCCTCCGGGCCAGTCGCGAAGTAGTTGCCCGGCTCTCCCCGGACCGCCTCTTCGCCCCCGTGCACCAGACGCTCGGGGTGGGCGTCGATCCAGTGATGGTCGACCGCGAGGTGGTTGGGCACGAAGTCGAGCATGAGCCGCAGCCCCAAACGGTCGAGCCGCTGCCGCAGGTCGGCCAGGCCGGCGTCTCCGCCGAGCGTTTGGTCGACGGTGTACTCCGCGACGCAGTAGGGGGAGCCGACGACATCCTCGGCCCGGTAGTCGGGCAGGGCCCTGCGAAATTCCTCCTGCAGCCCCGGATGCTCGCGGGCGACGCTCCGACCGCGGGCGCTCCGCCGCCAGACACCCATCAGCCAGACGCCGTCGAAGCCGTAGGAGGCGATCCGTTCGAGTTCCGCCTGCGGCACCGTGGCGAAGGTCACGGGAGCGCCGGCCGCCGCGGAGAGCTCCCGCATCCAGACCCAAGCGTTGATCTCGTAGACGACCGGAAACCGCGGCCAGCCTGCCATCGCAAGTTCCTTTCCGGGGACGGTGCGGGGCCGCCGTCACGTGCCGGGCAGCCGCCAGATCGAAGGATAGAACAGTTACCGGCACTTCTGCAATCGTTTGCCGGGTCACACGCGGTGACCGGGATGACTCAACGAGCGGTTGGCGGCGTCTGGTTCGGTGATGAACGCGATGAGCCGAATATCGCCGCCGCACTGCGGGCAAAGGAGCGCAAGAGATGCTTGCTCGAGACACGCAGTTTGGGAGCGGAGACGTCAAGCGGCAAGCTACTGCTTCTGCTTTGTCCGACGGCACCGACGAGTATTCGCCGTTTTGGTCGCCACCTAGAACCCGGCGAGCAGCATCACGAGGTGCGAATCGGTCGGAATCGACTGGCGTCTCCGCCGATGGGAAGCGTGCCGTACGAGGCCGCTGCCTGGCACACCCCTTCGATGGACAAGAACCTGTGTGCTCCCGGCTCACAGACGGGGCTGCGAAGCTCCCTCACGGAAGCGCATTCAGCCCTGTTCATCCTGCATTAGAAGTGAATACAGAATCTTGCGTTCGTCCTGCTGACTGACCTGCCCCCATGAATGGAACCAGTCTCTATCATTGGGGTTGCCCTGCCAAGGGATCGCCCCTGTCCGCTCGCTGAGGCGTAGCCGAAGCGGGCCGACTTGGGGTGCTGCTCGTAGCGGATTCGCCGGTCGGCCAGACCGATGGCAGCCATGATCTCGGCGGTCCGTTCTGGGGCGCCGTCGCCGATCACGACCAGCTCCCAGTCGCGGAACTTCTGTGCCCGCACGCTCGCCGTCGACGCCAACAGGGTCTCCGCGTGGTCGAAGGTCGGGCAGAGGATCAAGACGTCGGCCATGCCTTAAAACCAGCGGCCCACGGGGAGACAAGGAACGGAGCCATGACAGGACTACGCGGCCACTACTGTAACGATTCATGCTGAAGCAGTCGGTGATTTTCCCGCCCTGCGCGGGCTTGTGAATGCTGTCCGAGGATCACGACGTTCCTCCTCGAGGTGCGGCATGATGACCAGCCAGGCAGCCGGTTCCGGGCCGCTGCCCCGCTAGCGCTTGATCACGCCCAGCGGCGTGAGCCGGGCGACCTTGAGCGACAGCCCCGCGCGATGGATCACATCCACCACCACCACATCCACGTCCTTGGAGGCCGCCGTTCGCGACAAGCGCCGCTCCGTGGCAGGTCGTGCCGAACGACCGCTCCATGGACCGCGGCCCGCCCACGAGCACCCAGCTCGCCCGCCCCATGTCGCCCCCTTGCGGTGCACGCAGACCTCCTTCGTGGTGCCGGCCACCGCGTGATCCTCGAGCTTGGCGATGGTGTGCCACGTCGTCGGCCGTGGCCAGGCCCCGCCGCTCGAGCCAGGGCACGCCCTCCTGCATCAGTTGCCTGAGCTCGGCGGGCGAGAAGACCCGGCTCCCCCCAAGCTCAACGCCCACTGGGATGTCACGCATCAGCTGGTTGACCAGCGGGAGGATCAGCGACCGGGCGCCGTCGAGCGTGAGGTTCGTGCGCACGAGCCGCACGCCGCAGTTGATGTCGTAGCCCACGCCGCCCGGACCGCGGGACCCGTTGGGTGACGTCATCGAGTCGCTCGAGCGGCAGACACTCGCTCATATATCCACGATGTAGGTCGCCGTGTACCGGTCCGGTCCGCGGTCCACCGCGAGCTCATGCTGAGTGATGGCCTTCACCTCGTGCGCGAGCAGGTGCCGGGCGGGGTCGTATCGCTCGCCGCGGGCCACCGCCACCAGGCCGTCGTTGGTGATCGTGACCTGAAACTCCCGAAACAGCATCCGGCGGACCTCGAAGGCCGCGTGGATCTCGCTGAGAAAATCGTAGAGCAGCCAAGTGGGGTCGCTGCCGGGGACGGTGAAGGCCTCCTCGACCTCGGGCCTGATCTGCTCGAGGTCGCCGGCGATCACGGTGAACAGGCCGCGGGCGGCGTCGGCCAGTGCCGCCGGCAGCGTGGCCGCCTCGACCCGAACGCCCAGGTCGGCCGTGTGTTCGAAGACGGCGAACATGAGGGAGACTCAGGCGGCGGGGCGGCGGACGCGTTGGGCAGGCGTGATTGCCGAAGCCACCGCATTATCATCCCGATCGAGAAACCCGGCCACGGCTAGGCCCCCCGTTGCCCGCAGGTTGCGGATCTCTCCCTCCGCCCGCCGCCGCACCTCGGCCTCGACACCTGAGTCGGTTGCCATGTAGTGGGTCTGAGAGGGGAAGGCGAAGCCGCAGCCGGAAGCCGTGACCACGTCCATGACCTCGAGGAGCACGTCTTCCTGGATCGCGAGAAACGTGGCCCAGTCGTTGGTCTCCGCCAGCGCGAAGACCTCGATATCCAGGGAGTAGGCGCCGTAGCCCGTGAACCGCACGCGGACGCTCTCGGCGTCGATCCGCGGGTGGCCAGTGAGGAGCTGCCGCAGGGCCGCGAGAACGTGCCGCAGCTGATCGGCCGTTGTCTCGTAGCGTAGGCCGAGCACGGTCTTGAGCAGGATCTTGTCCCGCTGGGTGTAGTTGACGAGCCGGAGCTTGGCGAACTCGGAGTTGGGAATCGAGACGACCGTCCGGTCGATGCCGCGGATTCGGGTGGATCGCAGCCCGATCTGCTCAACCGTGCCCCGGTTGTCACCGAACTGGCAGGAATC
>CAMBPQ010000105.1 GCA_945869735.1 Planctomicrobium piriforme | reverse complement strand
TCATTTTGTCGCGGGGCGTGCCCGCGGCCACGAGTTCGGGCCGCGGCGGTGGGAGCGACACCACGGCATCGTCCGCTGCGATCGTCACGGCGATGTTCTTGTAGGCCGGCGTGCGCGAGAGCGGGTCGGCCGACTTCGGCACGAGCACGTTGCTCTCGGGGTAATACATCGCCACGCAGCCCGGCCGAATCTGGTCGAAGGCGGAGACGATCTGTCCCCGCATCTCGCCCGTTGTGCTCGCGATCCGGCATTTGCCACCGTCGGTGAGGCCGAACCTCCGCACATCGTCGGGATGGATGAGCACGATGTCCCTCCGCGTCTGGTTGCGGTAGAGATCCTCCTCCTCATAGACAACGGTGTTGAACTGCCCCTCGCTCCGAATCGTCATGAGTTGGAGCCCCGCGGGGGGTGCGGGCAGGTCGTGCACGAAGAGCGTGGCCTTGCCGTCTGCCGTGGGAAACGACGGCCGGTCGATCGCGCGGCCTGGAATCGAAAACTCCTTCTTTGTCTTGTCGATTTCCGCGATCTGCTCGAGCCCCGGCACGATCGCGGCGATCGCCTGACGGATCGTGGTGGTGTGAGCCATGTCCCGCCAGTTCACCGGCCCGCCCTCGCCGAGCACGCGAAGGGCGAGGTCCGCGATGATCTCGACTTCGGCCCGGGGGCCGACGTGCCGGGGCTTGCCGCCGTCGGAGAGGCGGATGTAGCTAAACATGCTCTCTTGCGTGGACGGCTCCGGCTCTTCGTCCCGCGCAAGCACGGGCAGAATGATCGTCTCCTCAGCGCCAGTGCCCCAGGCGTGGCCCGTGTTGAGCGAGGTGTTCATGTGGACGACGGTGTCGATCGCCCCCAGCGCCCGGCGGGTAAACGTTGCATCGGGGCTCGCGCCGTAGAGGTTGCCGCCGAGACAGAAGGCAAACCGCATCTTCCCTTCGCCAGCCGCGTCGAGGCACTCGAGCGTGTCGTAGCCCTTGGTCGTCGGCAGCGACACGCCGTAGTGGCTCTCGAGCCGTTTGAAGATCGCCTGCTTGAGCGTCGGCGTGACGCCGACGGTGCCCATGCCCTGAATATTCGAATGGCCACGAATCGGCTGCAGGCCGGCGCCCGCACGGCCCACCATCCGCCGCATCAGCGCGAGCTGCGCGATCGCCTGCACAGTTGCCGCGCCGTGGAGGTGGTGCGTCACGCCCATCGTCCAGGAAAACACGGCCCGCTTGCTGGCGGCATACTGAGCTGTCATGTCGTCGATCTGCCGCTTCGATACGCCCGACGTGGTGACGACGTCGTCCCAGGAAAGCGCGTCGAGCCGCGCGGCGAGCGCGGGCCATCCATGGGTGTGTTCCCGCAGAAACTCCTCGTCGACGATCGGGTCGGTCGCCCGCGGCTCGGCTGCATGCAGTTCCCGAAGCCGCTTCATCAGTCCGTAGACGAGCGCCAGATCGCCCCCCACGTGCGGCTGCACATACGTGCTCGCGATCTCGGCGCCAAAAAACAGCGCCCAAGGATCGCTGGGCACCGAGAAGTTGACGAGCCCTGTCTCGATGATTGGATTGACAACGATCACCTTGCCGCCGCGGCGGCGGATCATCATGAATGTCCGCATCATCCGCGGATGATTGCTCGCGGGGTTGCCACCGATCAGGAACACGCAGTCGGCATGCTCCATGTCGTCGAGCGAGACGGTGCCCGCGCCCGTGCCAATCACGCTTGCGAGCCCTACGCCGCTGGCCTGGTGGCAGTAGAAGCTGCAGTTGTTGACGTGATTGGTGCCATAGAGCCGGGCGAAGAGCTGCAAGAGAAAGCCCGCTTCGTTGCTGGAACGGCCGCTGAAATAGAAGAACGACTCCTCCGGTGCGGTCCGCTTCAGCTTTGTGGCGATCCGTTCCATCGCCTCTGCCCACTCGATCGGCCGATAGTGCTGCGAACCCTTCTCGAGAATCACCGGCTGCACGAGCCGGCCGGCATGCTCCATCTGATGGGGCGTGAACGACCGCAGTTGCGGCACTGAGTAGGTCTCGAAGAAGGACGGCTTCACGCCCCCTTGCATGTCGGCGACCATCGCCTGAAACGACTTCTTGCAGACCTCGGGGAAGTGGCCCGCTTCGTTGACCATGCCCCCCGACTGCCCGCCCATGCCGACCGCGCAGGTCTTGCAGGCGTTCTTCGACCGCATCGCCTTCCACAGCGGCCACAACCCTCCGGCCTCGTGGGCCTTTTTGAAGGTGTAGAGCACCGCTCGCCAGCCGCCGCCAGTGGTGACGCGTCGCATAGGGTTAGTCCAGGCTCACGGTCACTGTCTTCGTCTCGAGGTAGGGATCGAGCCCGCGTTCACCCAACTCGCGACCGAAGCCCGACTGCTTGAAGCCGCCGAAGGGGGCCGCGGCGTCGAACACGTCGTAGCAGTTGACCCACACCGTGCCGGCCCGCAGGCGGCGAGCCACGTCGTGGGCCCGGGCGATGTCCCGCGTCCAGACTGCGGCCGCCAGACCGAAGTTCGTGGCGTTGGCCCGCCGGACGAGCTCGTCGATGTCGGAAAACTTGAGCACCGACAGCACCGGTCCGAAGATTTCCTCACGGGCGATCTTCATCTCGTCCTTCACGTTGGTGAACACTGTCGGCTCGATGAAGAAGCCGCGATCGCCCACTCGCTTTCCACCGGTCGCGCAGGTAGCGCCTTCCGACTTGCCCGCCTCGATATACCCCATGATCTTGTCGAACTGGGTCTTGTCGACCTGCGGCCCCTGCTGCGTCGCCGCATCGAAGGGGTCGCCCACGCGGCGCTTCTTGCTCTCCGCGACCACTCGCTCGACAAACTCGCCGTGGATCTTGTCCTCGACGAACAGCCGCGAACCGGCACAGCAGCACTGCCCCTGGTTCAGGAAGATTCCCACGTGGGCTCCGGCCGCGGCAGCATCGAGGTTGGCGTCGGCGAACACGATGTTGGGGCTCTTGCCGCCGAGTTCGAAGGTGAGCCGCTTCAACTGATCGGCAGCCTGCCGCATGATGATCTGCGCGGTCTCGCCCGAGCCGGTGAACGCCACCTTGTCGATGCCCGGGTGCTTCACGATCGCAGCGCCCGCGGTGGGGCCAAAGCCCGGCACGACGTTGATCACGCCGTCGGGCACTCCGGCTTTTTGAGCGAGTCGTGCCAGCCGCAGGCACGTCAGCGGCGTCTGCTCGGCGGGCTTCATCACGACGGTGCAGCCGGTGGCCAGCGCCGGCCCCCACTTCCAGGCTGTCATCAGGATCGGGAAGTTCCAGGGGATGACCTGCCCGGCCACGCCCACCGGCTCCCGCCGCGTGTAGCAGAAGTAGTTGCCGTTTATGGGAATGGTCTGCCCGTGGATCTTGTCGGCCCAGCCGGCGTAGTAGCGGAGGGCGTCGAGCGCGAGTGGAATGTCGCCCGTGCGAGCGTCACTTACGGGCTTGCCGTTGTCGAGCGACTCGAGTGCCGCAAGCTCGTCGATCTCAGCCTCGATCAGTTCGCAGAGCCGCAGCATGATCCGGCCCCGCTCGCGGGCGTTCATGCGCGGCCACGGCCCTTCGTCGAAGGCGTGGCGAGCCGCACGAACGGCGAGGTCGACGTCGGCCGCGTCGCCCTCTGCGACCTGGGCTATCACCTCCTCCGTGGCCGGGTTGATCGTCTCGAAGGTCTTGCCGCTCTTGGCGGGCACCCACTGCCCGTCGATAAAAAGTTGCGTCTGCCGGATCTGCGGCGGGGCCGTGCGACGGGGTGCGGTAGCGGTGGCCATGGATCGATTCCTCGCGTGCGATGGGAGTGGGGCAGAATCACCCGGTTGGGCCGAATAATTGCTATCGAGATGCTATCTGCGGTAGCATCCCTTACGCAAGTACAACGCGGCGACGCACCGTGCTTCCCGCCCGGCGATCCCATTCTGGAGTTCTCAAAGATGCGTGCATGCTTCATGGCGGTGGCGATAACGGTGGTAGCGGCGGTGGCCTCGGCTGATGTCACGAGCGGCCCGCAGGTCGGCGAGCGGGTCGGAGCCTTCACGGTCACGAAAGTGACCGGCAACGCTGATGACGGCGTCGCCGATGGGAAGACGCTTTGCTACCGCTGCAAGATGGGCCAGCGGCCCGTAGTGATGGTGTTTGCCCGATCGGCAGACGAGAAACTCGCCAAGTTCTGTAAGGAACTCGACGAAGAGATCGAGGAGCACGCCGACACCAAGCTGACAGCATTTGTCAACATGATCGGCGCGGAGGAGGAGAGCCTCAAGAAGTCGGCAGCCGATTTCGTGTCGAAGCACGGCATCAAGCGGGTCGCCTTCGTGGTGCCAGAGGACATGAAGAACGGCCCCGAGGACTTCAAGATCGCCCCCGACGCCGACGTCACAGTGGTCTGCTACAAGGAGGGCGAGGTCAAGGCCAATCATGCGTTCGCGGCCGGCGGCCTCTCCGACGAGAAGATCGAGGCGATTGTTCACGCCTCCTGCGAGATGGCCGAGTGAGCGAACGTTTGACGATCGACGCCTTGTCGATTCCCTGACAATGCAGCGGCCCGGGGAGCGATCCCCGGGCCGCTGTCGTTTGGTTCCGCCAGCATGAAACTTTCATCATTGTTCGCCGGGCTCGGCTCCCGTCTCTGGCGGCTGGTGATCACTCCCTACGCGCCCGACCAATCGTTCGCAGGGTATCGCGACCGCGCCGTCGTGCAGGAAGACCCCCGCGCGCGGGTCACCGTAGCCGTGCCATCTGCGGCGGAGAGCCGGCGGCTGTTCGGGGTCGACGTTGCCAAACGCGGCATCCAGCCGGTCTGGTTCACGATCGAGAACCGCTCATCCGGCAGCTTTCGCCTCCAGATGGTGAATGTGGACCCACGCTACTTCACGTCGTTGGAGGCGGCGGGCGTCAACCACTTCTCAATCGGTATGCGGCTGTCGGCGTTCGGCGCGATGAGTTGGGTCTTCTATCCGCTCCTTGCACTGGTGCCTCTGAAGCTGATCACCGCCTACTTCGCTAACGGCCGCATGGACGATGAGTTTCGTCGCCGCGGATTCCGCCTCGCGCCGATCCACCCGGGCGAGACGGTCGAGGGCTTCGTGTTCACGACGGTCGATCTTGGCACGAAGATCGTGCGCGTCCGGCTCACCCCGCTTGAGCCCCTCCGACGGAGTATCGCCCGCATGCTCGCGCCAGCGACACCGTCAGATCACGCCGAGGCTCCTGTCGACCTCACGTTCACGATGGCCGTGCCCGGCATCGCCGCCGATTACCTCGACCGCGACTTCGCGACGATCCGACCTGCCAGCACGGTCGAGGCGTGCACCGTCGACGACCTCGTGACGAAACTGGAGGCGATGCCCGCGGCCACCACAAACTCACGGGGCACGCGGAGCGGCGACCCGGCGAACCTCGTGATAATCGGTGACTTCGAGACGCTCCTGGGCGCGTTCGCGGCCCGTTGGGACGAGAGCGAGACGATCTCGCTCGCAACATGCTGGAAAACGGTGCGGGCATTTCTGCTCGGCACGAACTACCGCTACTCTCCGGTGAGTTCGCTCCACCTCTTCGGCCGCGAACAGGACATCGCCCTGCAGCGCACGCGGCACTCGATCAACGAACGGCTGCACCTCAGGCTCTGGCTCACGCCACTCTCGTTCGAGCACAAGCCGGTGTGGGTCGGACAGGTGAGCCGCGACATCGGTGTCAGGTTCACGACGAAGGCCTGGAACCTGACAACACACCGCATCGATCCCGACGTCGACGAGTCGCGTGACTATGTGATCGAAGACCTGCTGGTAGCGGGCCGTGTCACGGCCGCCGGCTACGTCGGCGGCGTGGAGCCGTGCACGGCCGACGCGCCGCGGCACAACCTGACGGGCGATTCGTATCACACCGACGGCAATCGGGCGGTGATCCTCGTCTCACCCACGCGAACAGCGTGACGCGCCCTCAAAAAGCACGGAGCGCGAGCGCTGGGTATGCGGCCGCACGTCATAGATTTTCACGAACAACGGATGGCGTCGAAGCCCCCTGCCGCGAGCTTTCCGCGGCCCCCTGACGTTGCCGGGCGGACGGAGTATATTTCTTGCATCAGGGCAGCGTAGCTCAGTTGGTTAGAGCACCGGCTTCATAAGCCGGGTGTCGCCGGTTCAAGTCCGGCCGCTGCTAGTGGATCGATAATGCTGCCGAGAGCGGGAAAAACGCTCACCGGCTCCGAGAGGAGTCGTGCGGCCTTCGTCGGGTTGTTTTCGGTAAATACCGAAAATCCTTCTGGCGGTTGCACGATGGTATCCACCCCGCATCGCACGTTGCGTGTCCCTTCGCTGCGTGAATACAAGCCTTCCGGCCGAGCGGTCGCGACAATCGGTGGAAGGGATTTCTACCTTGGCACATAGGGCTCCGCCGAGGCCCAGCAATCTTACGTATGGCTCATCGCCGACTTCACTCGGGAATACCTAGCGATCGACGTCACCAAGAAACTCACGAGCGAAGATGTGCTCGAGCGGCTGAGTGACCTGTTTATCTGCAAGGGTGTGCCTGATCACATCCGCAGCGACTCTCGCGAGAGTTCACGGCCAAGTGCGTCCGTGAATGGCTAGGGCGAGTTGGTGTGAAGACTTTGTTTATCGAGCCTGGTTCACCTTGGGAGAATGGCTACGTAGAGAGCTTCAACGGGAAGCTTCGAGACGACCTGCTGGAACGGGAAGCGTTTGACACGCTGCTTGAGGCCAAGGTGCTCTTCGTGCGGTGGCGGCAGCACTACAACACGATCCGACCGCACAGTGCCTTGGGATACCGGCCCCCGGCCCCAGAGGCGTGGCAGCCCCGTGCGTTCGCATGGCGTACGCCTCAGCAAACGCACGGGGCTGGTCT
>CAMBPQ010000104.1 GCA_945869735.1 Planctomicrobium piriforme | reverse complement strand
GCGGGCGTCGTGAAGGGTTGACAACTCCATGAGAGGCCGCTGACAGCCGGTGCGGGTGACCTGCGCCCATGAATGACGCCAGTTGTTGACGGCTCTCCCTGGAAATCGGTCCGGATGCCGTAGCACAGCACGGGGATCGACAGCCGGTCACAGACCATCGTGAGCTGGAGAACCTGCCGCGGTGTGAGAAGCTGTGCTGCGTCGAGGAGCACGCAGTGCACGCGCTGCGCCTCGTGCCTCTGACGAATCATCTCCAAGAAGTCGTCGTCGCCGCCAAACGCGATCACGTCGGCCGAGATGCCGATGCGGGAATGGATTTTTGGCCCGCCGGCGTGTAGTGGAGCGCCTGCGTACCATGCTCCTCGTAGTTGTGGGCCGACTGCAGAATCGTCGTATGACCCGCGTTCATCGCTTACTCATAAAAATAGAGTTGGGCCATGGCAGGTTCCGATCGGTTGTGGGGCTTCGTCGGCTCGCGATTGTGGTGAACGTCACCGCCGTCGGGATCCAGCGCCGCGCCCGACTGCCGGCATCCTGATCCCGAGGGCGAGCAGCTGCCTCTCCGCCTGCCTGTCCCATCCCTGATTGGCGGCCGGGCTTGCCGGACTCGGGTGCAGGATCGTGCCGACCGGAAGCCCCAGGTCGCCGAGTGCCACGCGGGCCCGCCCGGTAGCAAAGGCCCCGACGCCGATCACCAGCCGGGGACCGCACCAGGCCACGAGCCGCCGCAGCGCCTCGTCGCAGGCCTCAAACAGCGGCTCGCGTTCGCGACTCGGGAGCTTGTCGGGGGTGCGATTGCGGCCCGACTCCTCCATGAAGACGAGCGGGCAGTAGTTGGAGACGAGAAACACTCTGCTGAAGCGACGCGGCGTGTGGTAGCGGTCCCGTGCCCATCCCCACAACCGCCGGCCGCTTACCTCGCTCCGCGTGCATGCGAAGCCCTCGATCGGCCGCTTGGGATGCTCGACGGCCGGCCGCTCAACCCGCTCATCGATGGACAAAAAGTCGCGTACGAGGCCGACCTCCCCGAAGGGCACACCGGTCTGGGCCATGCCCCAGGGGCCTGGGTTCATGCCGAGGAGGATCGCGTCGGCCCCTTCGACGGCGTAGCTCCGGAGGTAGGCCTCGTGCGACCGGCGGGCATAGACGAGCGGGTTGTAGACGCACGCGGTCGGGCGGCCAAACCGCAGGCCCTCGACTTCTTTGGCCAACCAGCGGGAAATCGCGATCGGGTGCATGAAGGGCGACTCGCTCCGGACCTGCTCGATCCCAAGTGCTCAATCGCTCAAGGTGAGGGCAATGAACTCTGAGCGGCTCGACTATGAGCAGGCCTGGGACTTCCGTCTAGTGCTCGAGCACGTTCATGCCCCGAGCCTCGCGGCCAGTTCCCCACGTCGAGACAGTCGTGGCAGGGGAGCCGCCCAGATGACGGTCCAGAGCGTCACGAACAGCAGAAGTCGAGCACTCTCCATGACGCGTCGGGCGAGGGAACGGCGATGAGGCATTCGGTCGCGTGGCTGCAGTGTACAAACCAGCGGGTCAACATTTGTCTTGGGTAGAATCGAGTTCAATCTCAGGCATTGACATGAAACGCGCACGTATGTGTTCCACTCACACCACGGCAGTCGACATCCCCGCGGATCTGGCACCGTTCGTCGAGCGATTGATCGCCGAGCGCCGGTTTCTCACCGAGAGCGATGTGTTGGCTGAAGGTCTGCGGCTGCTTCAATCGCAGGAATCGCGGCGGTCGAGCGGGCCCGCAGGGCATGAGCCAAGCGGCTACCTTGAATCTTCCGTCCATGGTGCTGGGCTTAGCCCAGCCGCCCATAGCGCGGAAACCAACGGTGCCTTGTGAAACTCGCGGCGGACAGCATGGCTGGATGAGATCCCCCTGAATGAGAACCCGACGCATGCTCTGGAGCCTCCTCGCGATCGCCGCCTGCGCCTACGCCGGCCTGTGCCTCGTGTTTCTCGTGTTCCAGCGGTCGTTCATCTATATGCCGACGCCAGAGACGCCCGCCCACGCCTCGGCGGTCGTGCTCGAGGTGCCCGGCGCCCAACTCCGGATCTCGGCCCGCCCGCACGATGGCCCGAAAGCCCTCGTCTACTTTGGCGGCAACGCGGAGGACGTGGCCTACACGCTGCCGGAACTGGCGACGGCGTTTCCTGACCGCGCGATCTATCTCGTGCACTACCGGGGCTACAGCGGCAGTACGGGCCGGCCCGCCGAAGCGGCCCTGCGGCGTGACGCCCGTGCCGTCTTCCGGATGGCGCACGACCGTCATGCCGACGTGATGGTCGTGGGCCGCAGTCTCGGCAGCAGCCTCGCCATCCAGCTGGCCGCCGAGGAGCCTGTGTCGCGGCTCGTACTCATCGCACCCTTCGAGAGCATTCTCGCGATCGCGAAGCGCGTGGCGCCGTTTCTGCCGATGGGGCTGCTGCTTCGCGACGCATACGAGTCGTGGCGTTACGCCCCGCGGGTCAACTGCCCGACGCTGATCCTCGCTGCCTCCCATGACGAGCTCGTGCCCATGGGCGACACCCAAAAACTACTCGCCGCCTTCCGGCCAGGCGTGGCGACACTACGCGTGATCGACGGTGCCGATCACAACTCGCTGTCAGACGCGGGTGAGTTTCGGGAAGCACTGGTGAACGGGCGGTGAGACGCCAGGGCGGGAGGCGGGAGGGTGCCCGATTGACGAACTTTGCTACCTGTCCATCCACCAAACGTCGGTCACGTGCAGAATCCCGGGCCAGGGCGGCACTCCTCAAACCAGCATGCTCGAGCCGGCGTAGAATGAGCATTAAGGAGACGCAGCGGTGGTTCGCAGCCGACAACAATTTGTGTGGGTTTTGGCGGTGTGCGTGGCAGTCGTCGCTCAGGCCACTCCGCAGGCTGTATGCCGCGACTGTGACCAGCCTTGCTGTGCGAACCGGGCCAGTCGTGGCGGTCCCACGACGACGCAATCCGGCGTCGTACCTGCCGGCCATTGTCCGCTCTGCGCGGTCGCGGCCGACCTCCGACTGGCCAAGACGAATGAGCGGCCCTGCCGCTGCCAGATCAATGCCCGGAATGACCAGCCGCTCGCGCCGTCGAGGGGCATCCTCCCGGCGTTTGCCGATGCTGACTCGGCTGCCCCACAGGCAGTTGTACCGCCACGGGTGCCGCAGGTCCTTGGCGTCAGCCGGGAGTACGTGGCGGCCTCACTCGCCGTGCCGATCCGCCCGCCACGGATTTTATTTGGCGTGTGGCGGAACTGAATCGACCGCCGAGCCGTGCCGAGCCGTCTCGCTTTGGACAAGCGCGGCCGAGCGGGCACGTGAGTTGGCTTTCCCGCGTTTACACATCGTGACGTGGATTGATCGATTTAGATTCCAGATCCAAGGGAGATTTCCATGAACAGTTTTTTTCTCTGGGCAACGCTGGGCCTCATGGCCTTCGTACCCGCCATCGATGGCAGCCAGACTGTCAGCTGCCCGAAGTGTGAGTGCTGCGGCTGCTGCGAGACCGGCACCTGCAAGTGCAGCCAGTGCACCTGCCTGTGCTGTGTCGACGAGTGCCCGACTGCCGTCGCGAAGGCGGAGCAGGAGGGTTGCTGCGGATCCCGCTGCTGCAGCAAGTAGCAGCTGATAGGGTATCGATGGACGTGCGTGCGGCGGCGGGAGACAAGTGTCTCCCGCCGCCCTTTTTTCTGGACCGCTCCCGGGGCACGCGCGATAAGGCTGCCGCTCCGACCCCAGCGGTAGGGCGGATATCTTCCCGTCACCGCCGCCAACGGTGATGCTCACCTTCATGTGTGGGTATTTCTCCGTGCCGTCGCTCCTGAGGTTTAGGAACGAGGAGCTGAGAGGGCACACGGGTTGGCCGGACGACCTTCGGAGAGCGTGCCATCTCCAGGCCGCGGCATGAACTGGCGCAACGTCCGGTCGGATGTTTGAGGTCATCCTTGCTCCTGAAGCCCAAGACTTCTACACAGCCGCCGCCAAGCCGCTGGCGGAAAAGATTCCGCGGTGCTTCGCCCAGTTGGAGCGGGAGCCACGTCGACACAACGCTATCCAGTGACTCTCCGGCCCGCTTACCGGCATGCTTCGGTATCGAATCGGCGACTGGCGTGTCATCTCTACGGTCAACGAGGAACCGTCATGGGTGGCGGTTTTTTCGCTTGCCCACCGGCACGAGGTCTACGAGTAAGTGCCGTTTGGATCACTGCACGTCGAAGTCGATCACGTTGCGGCCTGGCTGCACCTCGGCCCGCAGGGGCGAGGTGGCCTGGGCGGCGAGCCGCCGCTGCTCACTCGCCCAGATGCCGAAACGCGGCGGACGAATCCATCGCTGCCTCGCCGCGGGCGATTGCGGCGTCGTATTGAGCCGCCACCGCCGGCATGACGGCCAGCGGGCATCCCTGCGCGGCCGACTCCTCCACCATCAGCCGGACATCCTTGCGGGCCATACTGACAGTGAACGAAGCCGGCTCAAATGGGCCCCCGGCCACCTTGGCAAACCTCGCCGGAAAGAAGTCGCCCGGATTGAACTGCTGAAACATCGCCGCCGCATCCTGCGGATCGACGCCAGTCGCATGGGCCAGCCGCACGATGTCGCCCGCCAGTGCCGACATCCCCAGAAACGCCAGGTTGCCGAAGAGCTTGAATGCCGCCGCCCGCTCCGGCCGCGGCCCCAACTGGAGCACCTTGCCGGTCATCCTCTCGAGTTCTGGCAGCACTCTTGCGCACTGCTCGGCGTCTCCAGACAGGAGCATGATGCCGGTGCCCTCCACCGCATTGACCGGCCCCATGAACACCGGTGCGTGGAGATACACCCGCCCTCTTTCCGCCCAGCGGCGGGCTCGGTCACAAGTCGCGCTCGGTGTGGTCGTCGTGTGATCGATAATCCAACACGATGCGGGGATGACGCCGGCGAGCGGCTCGAGCACCGCGTCGACCGAAGCGTCGTCAGCCAGCGACAGGTGCACACGCTCGACTCCCCTTACGGCGTCGGCGGAGGCGGCAAACGCTTTGGCGCCGTGGGCCTCGAGCGCCCGTGCCGACGCGGGCGAGCGGTTCCACACGTGCACCGCGTGCCCCTGCGCCACGAGCCGCCGAACGAAGCCGTTGCCCATCAAGCCGGTGCCGAGAAATGCAATCTTCATGGGATATCTCCTCCGGGTTGGCCAGCGCTGGCGGTGATCTGATCGTCGGTGCTCGACTGCCGCCCAGGCGAGTCAGCCACCATTCCACTCGACGCCGCCGATCCCGCAGGGTACTCGGCCTACGCGATCACGTCGTGGATCACCTGGCCGCCCACGTCGGTGAGCCGGAAGTTGCGGCCGTTATGGCGGTAGGTGAGATGCTCGTGGTCGAGTCCAAGCAGGTGGAGGAGCGTGGCGTGCAGGTCGTTGACGTGCACCTTGTTTTCCACCGCCTTGTAGCCAAAGGGGTCGGTCGCGCCGTAGTGATAGCCCGGCTTCACGCCGCCGCCAGCCATCCAGATCGTAAACCCGCCGGGGTTGTGGTCGCGGCCCTTGCCCCCCTGCGAGTCGCTCGTGCGACCAAACTCGCCACCCCAGATCACAAGCGTGTCATCGAGCATCCCGCGGGCCTTCAAGTCGGCCAGCAGCGCCGCCGCCGGTCGGTCGGTCGCCAGGCCGCATTCGCGGTGGTTGGTCTCGATGTCGTTGTGGCCGTCCCACGGCACGTCGTCGACCGCGCCGTCGCCTGCCGTGTTCTTGCCGGCGAAGATCTGGATAAATCGCACGCCCCGCTCGAGCAGCCGCCGCGCGGTGAGGCACTGCTTGGCGAACACCTTGCACTTGGGATCCTCGGTGCCATAGAGCTCGTGCGTGAGCTTCGACTCCTGCGCGAGGTCGATCGCCTCGGGCGCAGCCGTCTGCATCCGGTAGGCCAGCTCGAAGCTCGAGATGCGGGCCGCGAGATCAGCCTGCGTCGGTCGCGCCTGCGCATGCTCTGCGTTGAGCGAGGCCAAGAGGTCGAGCTCTGCCCGCTGCGACGCGAGTGAGTGTCCTTGGCGCAAGGCAAGGTTGTCGATCGCCACCGGCCGCCGGGCGTCGATGGCCAAGGCCTGGTGGCTCTTCGGCAGGAACCCGGCCGACCAAATCTGGTCGTCACCGCGAGGCTTTCGTTCGTGCATCACCACGAAGCTCGGTAGGTCGCGATTCATACTGCCAAGGCCGTAGTCGAGCCACGCGCCCATGCTCGGCATACCGGGCCGATTAAAGCCGCACATCAGTTCCATCGCCGCCGGGGCGTGGTTGTTGGCCCGCAGGTGCATCGAGTGGATGAAGCACATGTCGTCCACGTGCTTCGCGAGGTGCGGGAAGAGGTCGCTCACCCACGTGCCTGAGTGGCCGTGTTGGGCCCACTGAAACGGGCTGGCAAGACACTTGCCGCTCGTCTGAAAGAAGCCCACCTGGCTATCGGCGCCGGGCAGCGGCTGGCCGCTTCTGGCCTGCAGTTCCGGCTTGTAGTCCCAGGTGTCGACCTGCGACGGGGCCCCGGTCATGAATAGCCAGATCACCCGCTTCGCCTTCGGCGGGTGATGGGGCAGCAGTTGAGTCGCCGTACCGCCGCTCGTGTTGGCTCGTGACTCCTCGCCGAGGAGCGACGCCAGGGCCAGCGCCCCGAAGCCAAGCCCCGCATCGCGGAGGAACTCCCGGCGCGCCGGTAGCAGGAGATCACCGATCCGGGACACTTCAGCGTTCATGATCTGCTCCTCGGAAAAGGTGACTGGCACCTTCCCCTCAAGTCTCTCAATCCACGTACACAAACTCATTCAGACAGAAGATCAAATGGCACACGTCGGCCAACGCCACCTGCCGGCCGGCCGCAGCGTCTCCCGCAGCCAGTTCGCGGGCGGTGAGCAGCGCCATAAACTTTTCTCGCTCCACCGAACTCGGCGGCCGAGATACGGCCGCCGCGAAGCAATAGTCGATCGCCGCCTCGCCCGACGCGGCCGCCGGTGCGAGGCCGAGCGCCATGCGGGCCCGCTTGGCAAGGCTTTCGGCGGCCGACCGCACGAACGGTGAGTTCATCATCGCCAGCGCCTGCGTCGGCACCGTGGCCACGCCCCGGACCCCCACCGGCTGCACCGGCTCCGGCTGGTCAAACACCTGGAGAAACCCGATCGGCTCGCTCCTTTTGACGTTGAGATAGATGCTCCGCCGCGGCACCTGCACGTCGAGGCCGGCCCGGCCATACATCTTCGTGTCGAGCGTGCCAGCGGCTGTGAGCAGCGCGTCGCGGATCGACTCACCCTCCAGCCGTGTGGGCTTGCGCTGCCAGAGCAGCTTGTTATCGGGATCCTTCGCGAGACCCGCCTCACTGACGGCCCCGGACTGCCGGTA
>CAMBPQ010000103.1 GCA_945869735.1 Planctomicrobium piriforme | reverse complement strand
TTTTTCCGGGCTGTGTCTAGCGGCGGACAGGGGGCGTGAATCGCCGCGACAGCCGCGGATCGTCTTGAGCCGCCTGTGCAAGGCTTGGCCGCCGCGGCTCACCGGCCCGCCGGCCAAGGTTGCCGTAGCGGTGGTAGTCGTGCGAGACGCTCTGCTCGCGGAGATACCAGAGCAACTCGACCTGGCCCACGCCGCTGACCGGCAGATCGGCGATCCAGCGGCCCGTGGCAGCCGCGGCGGCCCGCACCAACGAGGGCACCCGGTCGCGGCCTCCATAGCGGATTCGAAGCCTGTGATCTCCCACGAGTGAAGCCACGGTCTCGTCGCTCTGCTCGAGCAGTTCGATGCCGCCCGCCCACGGCCCGGTCCAGTCGTCGAGAGTGTCTTGCCATGCCGGCGGGCAGCCGGGGGCAAATGAAGCGAGCACCCGCGCCCCGGTCACGCGGGCGGCCGCCACGCGGGCCACGATCTCGAACCAGGTGTCGGCCGGCGTGATTCGTACGCAGACGACCGGAAAGGGCAGGGAGCGGCGGATGTTGTCCTGTCCGAGCAGCCGGAAGTGGTCGTGTTCACGGGAAAAATCCTCCCGCCACGCCGCGTCGTAACTGGCGAGCACCCCACGGAGCCGCCGGCCGTCCGCGTCGGCAACTAGTCGGGCGACGATCGTGGCGAGGTCGGCGTGCCCGATTCCGCCGCCGGTCGTAGATGCGGTGTGCGTGTCGGCATCGTGGAAGGCCCTGACGTCCATGACGTCTATGGCATCCATGATGTCCATAAACTTCATGAAGCAGGCGACGTAGTTCGGCCCGCCCGCCTTCATTCCCGGACCGATGCACGAGCGGCCCAGTCCGCCGAACGGCTGCCGCAGCACGATCGCCCCGGTTGTGCCCCGGTTCACGTAGAGGTTGCCGGCGTGGATGCCCCGCTTCCACAGGTCGACCTCGCGGTCGTCGAGGCTGTGGATGGCGCTCGTCAGGCCATAGCCAGTGGCATTGACGATGTCGATGGCCTCGGAGAGCTTCGTGAATCGGATGACGCCAAGCAATGGCCCAAAGAACTCGGTCAGGTGCGTCACGCTGCCGGGAGTGACGCCCCACTTCACGCCGGGCGACCAGAGGTTGGGGTTGTCGCCCACCGGGCGTGGCATCACGGCCCAGGTTTCCCCAGGTTCGAGCGTCTCGAGGGCCTCTTTCAGTTCGCTGGATGGCGGCCTGATGAGCGGCCCAACCCGCGCATGAAGTGCATGGGCCGAGTCGACGTACAGACTCTCGACGGCATCGCAGAGCATCCGCTTGAAGTCCGGGTCGTCATAGACCTCGGCTTCCAGGAGCAACAGCGACGTGGCCGAGCATTTCTGCCCGCCGTGGCCGAAGGCCGAGTGCACCACGTGCTTGACCGCCAGTTCCCTGTCGCTCATCGCCGTCGCGATCATGGCGTTTTTCCCACCGGTCTCGGCGGAGAGTCGCATCTCGGGCTTCGCGGCCAACATCGTGAGCGCGGTCTCTGTGCCGCCGGTGAGGATCACGGCCGAAACGTCAGGATGGGTGACGAGCCGCGTCCCCGCACCTGCTCCGGGGCACGGCACGAACTGCAGCGTCCGCCGCGACACGCCGGCTCGCCAGAAGCACTGGCACACCTCCCAGGCCACGAGCACCGTGTCGGACGCCGGCTTGAGGATCACCGTGTTGCCAGCGGCGAGCGCGGCGGCGATCCCTCCGCAGGGGATCGCCACGGGAAAGTTCCAGGGAGACACGACCACGACAACGCCGCAGCCCGTTGCCTCGACACCCGGCAGCTCAAAAAACGAACGGGCCGACGCCCGGTAAAACTCGACAAAGTCGACGGCCTCGGAGACCTCCGGGTCAGACTCGGTGAGCAGTTTTCCCCCCTCGAGCATCGCCACCCGCAGGAGCTCGCCCCGGGAGCGGCGGAGTTCCATGGCCGCCCGCCCGAGGATGGCGCTGCGTGCATCGACGGAGATCGTCCGCCAGCCGTCCGGATCGGCCGCGGCGCAGACCACCGCCTCCTCCACGTCACGGTCGGTCGCCACAGCATGGCGGCAGACCACCTTTCCCGGCCGTGACGGATCGCGACAGGGGCGGACTTCAGGCCCCTCGACGTCGCGACCGGCGACGACGGCGGGCACGATACGCCCCGCGAACTCTTCGGGGTCGCGACCGGCGATCCCTTCAGCCCAGGCGGCGTTTGCCTCGAGCGACCAGTCGGTGTCGGGCTCGTTGTCGAACTCCCGCCACGGCCGCTCGGGGAGCGGGTCGGAGCATGTCTCCGTGCGGCGGTCCTGAGTTCGCTGCGGCTCGTCCGACACGGGCGTGGTGAAGGAAGCACGAAAGCCCTGCTCGAGCTGGTGCCAGTCGGCGCTGCCCACCTCGAGCCGGAAAGCGTGCCCGAGAAAGTTTTCGGGGCCGGTATTCTCGTCGAGCCGGCGAATGAGATAGCCGATCGCGTTGAGAAACTCCTCTTGGCGGCACGCCGGCGCATACAGGAGCACCCGCTTCGTGTGCTCCTGTAGTGCGCGACGCTGGTGGTTGGCCATGCCCTCGAGCATCTCGAACTGGACGCGGTCGTCGGCCTCGCGGTCTCTGGTGAGCACGAGTCCGTAGGCGACGTCGAACAGGTTGTGCGACGCGATGCCCACGTGTACTGCCGCCAGATGCTCCGGCCGCAGGGCATATTCCAGCATCCGCTTATAGTTGGCGTCGGTCTCGACCTTCGTGCGGAAGGGTGCCTGCGGCCAGTCGTGGAGAGCGGCGTCGATCCGCTCCATCTCCATGTTGGCCCCCTTCACGATCCGGATCGTCACCGGACCGCCCCCCGCCGCCACCCGCTCCCGCGCCCAGGCGGTGATCTGCCGCTGCCAGCGGAACGCGTCGGGGATGTAGGCCTGGAGCGCGATGCCCGCGCGGACCCGTTCGAGGCCCGGTCGCGCGAGCGTTTTCATAAACGCCTGGGCCGTCAGCGACAGATCGCGATACTCCTCCATGTCGAGGTAGAGGAACTTCTGCTCACTCCCGCCGTCGGGTCGCACAAACGCCGCGTGGGCGGCGGCATGGTAGAGCAGTTCCAGTCGATCGCAGAGCCTCCCGAGCGTGTGCTCACGGGCGACCGGGAGGATCTGCGAGTCGATCGTCGAGATCTTTACCGAGAGTACCTCCACGTCGGGCGACTGGAGGGCCGCGAGGTATTTTTCGAGCCGCTGCTTAGCCTCGCCCTCGCCGAGCAGCGCCTCGCCGAGAAAGTTGAGATTCATCCGCAGGCCCTGACGGCGGCGGGCGGCGAGGTGCTTGTGCAGCAGCTCTGGTTCGGCCGGCAGCACGACATTGGCGGTCTCGTGCTGGAGGTGCGCCTTGACGAGCGGGACGGTCACCGACGGCAGCCAGTCCCCGAACGTTTGGAAGCCGCGCAGAAGTGCCCGATCGAGCGGGCTGAAGAATCGAGGGATGCCCTGCACGTCGAGAATGTGAGTGAACTGCTCGGCGGTGCGGGCGGCAGCGTGGGAACGGAACGCCTGGTCGGTGAGCTCCACCAGCGTGGCCTTGTCGGCCGGGTTCTTCAGCATCCGGTCGAGTTCGGCCTGCTGCCGCCGCTCGGCTGGCGACTGGAGGCTCAGCGCTTGCCGCTGGAGCTCAGCCGCGAGCCCGACGGCGGCGTCGACGAGCAACTCGTTCGTGTTCACGGTGCGGCCAGCGTGACGGTTTCGGAGGCCTGCAGTCTACTGGGCGGGGGCCTTCCGTTCGGGCTCAATCCGCTTCAAGAGCCGGAAAAAGTCGCTGTTGGTCGTGAGCACGACCGTACTGTCGCTGCCCAGCGTCTTCTTGTAGGTGTCGAGCGTCTGCACGAAGCCATAAAAGTCAGCAGCCTGCGGGCTCGATGTATAGGCCTTCGAGTAGACCTCGGAGGCCTGGGCGTCGGCCGCGCCTTTGATCTCCTGCACCTTGCGGTAGGCGTCGGACTGGATCCGCTGCAGATCCTTGTCGCGACGGCCCTCGATCTTGGCCGCCTCGCCTGCGCCTTCCGAACGGAACCGTTCGGCAATCTGCATTCGTTCCGACATCATCCGGTCGTAGATCTTCTCGATCACGCCCTCCTTGTAGTTCACCCGTTTGACACGGACGTCGAGCAACTCGATGCCCCAGATGCCCATCTTCGGGGCGGCCGCCTTGAGGATCTCGCGCTCGAGCTCCTTGCGTCCAAACCGGATCGGCGGCAGGGTGCCGACCGTCGCAGATGCCTCGGCGAGCGTGGCATCCTGCTCGGGCGTGCGGGACTTGTCGGAGCGGACCAGCTCGATCAGGTCGTGCCGTGCGACCACGTTGCGGGTTTCGCTGCCGATGATGTCGTCGATCCGCGATAGCGCGCTGCGCTCGTCGCGCAGGCTCTGGAAATAGACGAGCGGATCGACGATCCGCCAGCGCGCAAATGTGTCGACCACCACGTAGAGCTTGTCGCGGGTCGTCATCTCATTGGGAATGCCGTCCCATTCCAGGATCCGCTTGTCGAATCGGTTGGCCTGCTGGACGAACGGCACCTTGAAATGCAGCCCAGGCCCGGCGCCTTCCCCGGAGTTTGAGTTGATCGGGTTGCCCACCGGCCGGCCGAACTGCGTGAGCACCACCTGCTCGGTCTGATGGACCGTGTAGGCGCAGCCGAAGATCAGCACCGCGGCCGCGACGCCGGCAAAGGCGCCAAGCGGAGAGAAGAGCCAGTCGGTGAGCCGTCGCGCCCCCTGGAGCACGGGATGATTGATCGGAAGCGGACTCATTCGGACACCGCCTTTCCTTGGCCGAGTCTGGGGGCAGGTAGGTTCATCAGCGGCAGAAACTGTTTTGCATCCTCGTCGAGGATGATCTTGCCGCCGAGTTTCGGGATCACCTCGGCCATGGTCTCAAGGTACAGCCGTTGCCGCGTCACCGCGGGGGCCTTCTCATACTGTTCGAGGAGGGCTTTGAAGCGGGCCACGTCGCCCTCTGCTTCGTTCACCCGCTTGAGGGCATAACCCTCCGAATCACGGAGCTTCCGCTCAGCCTCGCCGCTGGCCCGGGGGACGACCTTGTTGTATTCGCCGTTGGCCTGGTTGATCATCTGCTCCCGCTCCTGCTGGGCGCGGTTGACCTCTTCGAAGGACCGCTGCACCGCTGTGGGCGGATGGACGTTTTTGAGCTGCACCTGCTGCACCCGGAGCCCCATCTTCAGCTCCTGCACGAGTCCGGTGAGCTTGGTGATGGCGTCGGTCTCGATGCCCTGGCGGCCAATCGTGAGCACTTCGTCGACCGTGCGGTCTCCAACCACCTCCCGCATCACGCTCTCGGCAAGATCGCGGAGCGCGGGTCCGGGCTCGCGCATGTTGAAGAGATAGGCCTCGGGATCGGCGATCTCGTATTGCACCACCCACTCGACGTGTGCGGCGTTGAGATCGCCCGTCACCATGTCGCTCTCCCGAGACTGCTCGCCCGACACTTGGTCGGGATTGGATACGCCCGCCGAGCCGAAACCAAACTCCATCTTGAGTTGCCGCTTCACCGGCAGGATCGTGACGGTGTCGATGCCGAATGGGACCTTGAACCGCAGGCCCGGGCCCACCGTGCCCACGTACTTCCCGAACCGCTGGACGACACCCACGCTTTCGGGGCCCACCGTGTAGACGCCGCGGGTGAGGCCGGCGACGACGAGGGCCAGGATCGCCAGCGCCGCGGGGCCACGAATATCGAACCCTCCGGGAAATCTGCCGGGTCGGGAGCCGAAGGGAAATTGACGGTTTTCAGCCATGGGGGATGACGACCTCGCGGGACCAGTGCAGCATTCGAACCCTACAGTCTTACCCTCGCCGGTGGCACGAGTCGAATCGCGGCCCGGATGGGGGTCGCCTGAGTAAGATAAGGCATGTTTCTGGTCCGTTCGGCGATACTTCGCCAGCAAAGGCCAGGAGATCCGACCCGCTGTGGAGACCTCGATGCGCGCGCTGCTTCTGTCCCTCGCCCTGCTCGTGATCGCTGGTCTGGCCCGTGCGGATGACCCGTGGGTTGTCGTCGAGGGGGGCGACGGACCCGGCAAGGGCAAGCAGATAGTGCTCGTGAGCGGCGATGAGGAGTATCGCAGCGAAGAGGCGCTCACGCAGCTGGCGAAGATCCTCGCGAAGCACCACGGCTTCACCTGCACGGTGCTCTACGCGATCGATCCGACCACGGGCGAGATCAGCCCCAACAAGGGGGACAATATCCCGGGGCTCGAGGCCCTGCGGAAGGCTGACCTGATGGTGATCGCCACCCGGTTTCGCAACCTGCCCGACGAGCAGATGAAGGAGATCGACGACTATCTGCGGGCTGGCAAGCCCGTGATCGGCCTGCGGACGGCAACGCACGGGTTTAACATCCCCAAGGATCGAACATACGCGCACTACGGCAACGGCTATGAGGGTGAGAAGCAGGAATGGGCCGACGGGTTTGGCCGGGCCGTGCTCGGCGAGAAGTGGATCAGCCACCATGGTGATCACGGCCACGAGAGCACCCGCGGCCTGATCGTGCCGGAGGCGAAGGATCACCCGATCGTCCGTGGCATCAAGGATGGCGACATCTGGGGGCCGACCGACGTTTACGGCGTGCGGTTGCCGCTCCCCGGCGATGCACAGCCGCTCGTGCTCGGACAGGTGCTCGAGGGTATGAAGCCCGATTCGCCGGTCGTGGAGGGGGCCGATGCCAAGAAAAACGATCCCATGATGCCGGTGGCATGGGTCAAGACCTACTCGGTCGAGGGCGGGCCGACGGGCCGCGTGTTCACGACGTCGATGGGGGCCGCCACCGATCTGGCGTCGGAAGGCATGCGGCGGCTGTTGGTCAACGCCTGCTACTGGGCCACGGGGCTCGAGGACTCGATACCCGGAAAAGCGGTGGTCGACGTCGTCGGCACCTACGAGCCGATGGCGTTCGGATTCAACGGCGCCAGGAAGGGCGTCAAGCCCGCCGACCTGCGGTGATCAAACGATCATCATTTCACTTGGAGAACAGCCATGCTCGCCTCGTCTCAGGGTGATCGAAGTGACGACCGGCTCACCGAGTTGGCCCGGTATCACGACTACCGCTACGCCTCCAACCCGCTCTCCGACGGCACGCTCGCCGGCGTGCCCAGCGCACGCTGGGGTGCCGAGTTGCATGAGCGCGGGCCGACGAGGACGTTACCGCTCGATTCGAGCGTAGTGCTCGGCGTGACTGGGCCCGCCACCACGCCCAGCCTGTGCGCCAACTTCGTCCACATCAGTCCCGGCGACGCCCATGTCACCGATGCCAACGCGACGAGCCAGCTGTTCTTTGTGATGCGAGGGGGTGGGGCAACGCGGCTCGGCGACGGCACGGAGTTT
>CAMBPQ010000102.1 GCA_945869735.1 Planctomicrobium piriforme | reverse complement strand
TGGTCCTTCGGGGAACTTTGTGGGCGTGGGGTTGCCCATGCAGTGCGCCCGTGGGGTCGCGGGCGAAACGGTGCCGGATTGGTTCACCGGCGGTGACATGCTCGCCGCCGGGGGATTTTGCTACAGGATGCTCGGGTGGCCGACTGGGGCATTGCTCGTGAGTCGCACAGATTCCCCGGCGTCTGCGCGTGCCACCCCCGGCTCCTCACGATCGGGAATCGGGTGGGTCACCGGGGGTGTTACTTCCCGTCAGGAAGCCCCAAGCGCGAACGTGGGGTATCCGGGTCGCATCGAGACGGTGCTGGATTGGTTCGCCCGCGGACGCTCAAAGGCCTGGTGGCTCCCGCTCCACAAAACCCGTCCAGACCACAGATGTGATCGCCCTGCGCGGCGGCCGTTTACCGCTCTGCCCATGAAAACCCCGGACGGACCCAGAAGATAGGCCACGAGGTTGCCGCGGCCAGCAACAGACTGCCTACCAGCAATCGGCCGAGCCGCGTGACGTCGGCGATTGCGTCGGCAGACGTGGCGAGGAAGGCCCCCGCCACGGCGACCACAACGGCGAGAAGTGCGAACTCACCGAGAAGTGACATGGGTTCAGAAGCGGCGGATGGCGTCGACCGGGGCCGGTCGCTCGGCGAGGGTGACGGTCGCCGTGAAGCGTTCGGGGTTGGCCGTGAAGGCGGCCCTGTTCTCAGCAGATGCGAAAAGATAGATCCGCGATTGGTAGGTCACGCCGTAGGCACGGCGGCCTGGCAGACTCTTGCCCTTTTCGATCGCGAGCACGGGGTCATCACCGGAGAGCGCGGGCGAGAAGCGGTCGGGATTCGTGAGGAAGGCCTGTTGCTGTTCAGGACCGGCGAAGAGATAGGTGCGGCCCCGGTGCCTCACGCCCCACTGAGCGCGGCCCTCGGTCCAGACGCCACGCTCCGCGAGCGTGACCGGGCAGTATCCCTCGAGGCCCAGAGGCATCGAGCCGTAGGGGTCGGCCGCGGGAGCCTGTTGCACGGCCGTCGCTGGCGCGATTGCCGCAGTGGCCATGGCAAGCGGCGATGCCGGTCGGGCGGGGGGCATCGTCGGTGGCGCAGCCGCCTTGGCCGGCTTGGTCGAGAAGATGCTGAACGGTTTTTGAAAAGCGGCGACGAATGACGACCACGACGAAGTCGCTGCGGGCTTCTCGGGGAGGTCAGATGCCGAGGCGGATGCGCTGGGTCCGGCGGGAGCCGGAGCCGCCGCTGTGGGTGCCGAAAGCCACGGTGTCGGGGATGTTGTGGTGGCCGGCTCGATGCCAGGCCGCACAGGCTGCGGCTGCGGCGTGGCATTGGTGAACGATGACGCCTGCGCGGGCTGCTCCCCGGGCCAGGTGGAGGGCCGCGTCGGCACGACTGGTGTGTCGGTGACCGTCGCGGAGCCAAACCGGCTGGCTGGCGTGTCGGTGGCTGTGGCGGCGCCAAACCTGCTGACGGGTGAGTTGGATGGCGCCATGCTCGCCTGCGGCAGGACCGGGGGGGCCACTTCACCTACCGCGGCAAAATCCGATAGTTGATTGACCTTCGTCGTGACCAATGCGATCGCACCGCCGCCCGGCGGCGCCATGATCTCATTGCCACTCCTGGAGGCGGGGCCCGCTGGCACCTGCGTGGGTCCGGTCAGATCACCAGCCAACGAATCTTCAGGTTCACCGATCGGTCGCGCCGCCGCGTTCTGCGCGGCCCGCGCGGCGGCGGCCACGAAGTCGGCGGGCGCTTCCGGGCATTCGAACGTCGCGAGCCGGCCTCCCCCGGGAGCCAGGATGCACGCCGCCGGCACATGCACGACCTGCATCCGCTTCGTGACGGCGGCCTGAGTGTCGACGTCGATGAGCACGGGTTCGTAACAGGCGGAGACCAGCGCGGCGACCTCAGGACTCGTAAGCGTTCGCTCAGTGAACCGGACCGCCTCGGGGCTCCACGATGCGGTGAAGATCGCGAGCACGGGCTTCTGGCTGACGGTTGCCGCAGCCCGGGCCGTCTGGAGGTCGGCGTGCCAGTGGATTTCGGCGAAGGCAGTCGTGGCCGTCGATGCGACCAGTGCCAGAACCGCGGCAGAAGCCACGGCTTGGCTCCACCGGACGACGAACTTCAGATATGTCAGCCGGAACATCGCTTCGGCCTCGCTGCGAGAGAAAGAGTGCGGAATCCTCTTCAAGGGCAGCCGGTCCTGCGTTGGTGGCAGCACGCCGACGACCCTGAGAGTTGTATCGGTCGAAGCGTTCGCAGGAATCGCATCGAAAATGTGCGGTGGCGGCGGTGCGGCGGCTCGCTTTCTTTCCAGAACTACGGAGGTTCCCGAGCTTCCGCGGTCGGACGCCTCGTCCGCGGGCAAACGGCCCCTGCAAGAAGGTCGGCGAACGCTCGAGGAGCGTCGGGCCGCCGCGGCCCACAGCGACGAGACTTTTGCCGCCCCCGAGCCGGCAATACACCAAAGTCGAATGCGTTCTAGGTCACCCGGCTTGACAGTCAGGGCTGGCCCACTGATACTTTCTCTGTCGTCTCGAAGGGCGATTCCGGAACGAGCCTTTGGCCTTCCGGAGACTTTGTCGCAGGAACTTCGTCTCACAAGCTTTTGGGGCGGATTGCGGCTAGGGGTTGAAGAGTCTTCCAAAGGCTCTGCCCGTTTGGGTTTTTCACAGCCCCGGGTCCATAAGCCGCCATCGCGTTTCCGGAATGCCGTTGTACGAACGGCATCGTTTTCGAGGATGCCCCGAGGGGTATCCGACTCAGGAATACGGGCCTTTTTGGCTCGCTCCCGTACGAAGGCGGCGTTTGTGAGCCGTGAGTCTGTAGCGTCCGGTTTGTGGGTGGGCAGTCGCCCCCGCGAATGCCGAACGTGTGCCTGGGCTGGTCTTTCCAGTTCGTAGTAGCGGACAATTTTTTAGACGCGGGGTTTTGAAGCAGCCATGTCGAAACGCAGGCGATCCAGGCGGCCCGGGGGATTCGGTGGTCAGGGCTCAGGACAGGGGGGCTTCGGCCCAGGCCCAGGCCCAGGTCCAGGGCAGGGTCAGGGCCCCGGCCAGGGGTACCAAGGTGGCGGGTATGGGCGTCGCCGGGGCCGGTTTCGTCGCGGTGGCAGCGGTGGTCCCCCGCCGTCAGGAGCGGGCGCGGTAGGCATGGACAGCGAGGGCATGAGGCCACCTGACCTGGAACCCGAGTTCGCCGAGAATGGCGAGCCGATTCCGCTCGAGCCAGGGAGCGGCGTCTTGGAGATGCACCCCAACGGCTACGGGTTCCTCCGCAGCGTCGAGACCAACTACACACGCGAACGGACCGATCCGTTTGTGCCGGCCACCATGATCGAACGGTACCGCCTTCGCGAGGGCGTGTATCTCAAGGCGCTCGTCCAGCCTGGTCGCCGACAGCAGGGCCCCCGTGTTCGCGAGATCGAGGAAGTCGAGGGCATGAAACCCGACGACTACGGCTCTGTCAAATCTTTTGACCAGCTCACCCCGATCAACCCTGAGACGTGGCTGCGACTCGAGACCGGCCAGCAGCCGATCACGACGCGGGTGATGGACCTGCTCACGCCTCTGGGCAAGGGGCAGCGGGCGTTGATCGTGGCACCGCCGCGGACCGGCAAGACAGTGCTCCTGCAGCAGGTGTCCCAGGCCATCTCCGAGAATCACCCCGAGCTCAACCTCGTGATGCTGCTCGTCGACGAGCGGCCCGAGGAGGTCACCGACATGAAGCGGTCGGTGAAGGGGGACGTGATTGCCAGCAGCCTCGACTGCGACGTGGAGAGCCACGTCCGGCTCTCGCAACTCGTGATTGAGCGCTGCAAGCGGATGGCCGAGACGGGTAAAGACGTCTTTTTGCTGATGGACTCGATCACCCGCATGGCGCGGGCATTTAACAAGTGGGTCGGCAACACCGGCCGCACCATGTCGGGCGGCGTCGATATCAAGGCGCTCGATATCCCCAAGAAACTCTTCGCAACGGCCCGCATGTTCGAGGAGGGGGGGTCGCTGACGATCGTCGCGACGGCGCTCATCGACACCGGTAGCCGAATGGATGAACTGATCTTCCAGGAGTTCAAGGGCACGGGCAACATGGAACTCGTGCTTGACCGCAAACTCGCCGACCGCCGCGTCTGGCCGTCGATCGACATCTCGCAGTCGGGCACCCGGCGTGAGGAGAAACTCCTCGATCCCAACACGCTGCACGCCATCAACATGCTGCGACGGACGCTTTCCTCCATGCATCATGTCGATGCCATGGAGCAACTCACGAAGCAGCTTGCGAAGTTCAAGAGCAATCGCGAGTTCATCGCGTTGATCGCGAGCTCCCGCGATGATTGACGCGTCACAGCGTTGTCATCGGGAACGGGTGTGCGCGTCGAGGCGGCTGAGCCAGTAGGAATACTGCGGATCGCCGCAGCGGAACGAGAACACCGCGTCGGGGAGTCGCGATGCCTCCGGTCCCGCGGACTGGACGCGCACGACGATCCCGCCGTCGGAACGTTTCTCGATCGTCAGCCGTTCATCGGGAATGTCGAGCCAGTCTGCGTGTGCCGGCATGGCGGTCGCTCCCGCGCTCGTTGGAGAAGTCCGGAGGACGAGGAGTCCGACCGAACTCACCCACTGTTTCGGATTATGCCGCGGCGGCGCCATACTTTCCAGCGGGTGGCATGCCGCGGTTTGCGTCCCGCCAGGTTTTCCGGTCGCCAGCAGAGGTCTGTCGTGGCGAATCAGTACCGTGGGCTTGCTATACTCCGGTCTACTACCACGACCCTCTGAGAGTACACGGGAACATGACGCCCTACGCGTCGCTGGCCGACGACTTCTACATCAACATGAATCTGGCCACGGAGATGGAACTCCCGGCCCAGCGGGAAACCATCCTGCAATACTTTGAGCGGTTGCAAAAGCGGTTTCCGACGATGCGGAAGTTCTACTGTCGCGACAAGCGGGACTACGTCCTCGAAGAAGACAAGGACCAGGGACGCTACCGTTGGGCTGCCGTGGAGTCGAAGCGGCTCTGCTCGGGACAGGTGAACCCCGCGACGCTCGACGCCGCCCTCGACCAGCATCGACTCGTGCTCGACCTCGCGCCGGCGTTCCTGTCGGTTAGCCCGCTCGACTGCGAGGCGATCGATGTGCTGTTTGGCTTCGACTTCGCGTACCGGGGCAACCACAACGCCCTGTTGGCCGAGGCTCTCGGTGTTGGCCCAGCGCTCGAACGGTTGGGCGATGGCCCCGGGGGACGGGTGATCAACTACGAGCCCTCGCTGACGATCGCCTATGACGAGGACTGCCGCGTCCAGGTTCGGGTGAGCACCGAGACGCGGACCAACGCTTTTCAGGTGCGGACCGGAGATTTCAACGAGGAGCAGTTGAGCGTCTACGTGACAGCCCGACAGTATGGCAGCCTCGATCCGGACACGACCTACGTCGATACGATGGACCGTTTAGCCACCCTCGCCCGCGAGGTGGTTGATTCCTGCGTTGTCGAGCAGATCTTGCGGCCGCTGGCCCGGACCATCGCGCTCAAGTAGGACGGGCATCAAGCCCCGCCCTCACCTGCCGCGTTGCTCGCCGCCTCGACCCTGCTTGTTTCTTGCGTCGAGATTGCCGGCAATCACGATGCCGATCGCCTCAACCCAACTCGGTACGTCGAGCACGGTGGTGAGACCGCTCTCGACGAGGATGTCGTCGTCTTCGGGGTCACGTGGACGCCGGGATGTTTCCTGCCCGGCCTCTTCCACACCGAGGAACTCGAGCCCCTCATCATCCTCCTCGTGACGGCCTGCAACCGGGGCGAAATCGTCCCGCCGTCCTCGTGAAAACGACGCCGATCGCGTTTCGCTCGAGGGCCGCTTTTGGCCTCGGCTGCGTGGACGGCTCGATGTGGATTCACGTGAAACCGTCGGTTCCCGGTCGCTCCGCGACCGACCTTCGCCACCGCGGCGCCGCCGCCGTCGGCCGCCCGCCTCGTCACCGTCGCGGGATTCGGCAGGCCGTTCAGTTCGGCCGGCAGGACGCATGCCATAGGCGATGGGCAGGGGTTCGTCGGCGTCTTCCCCACGGGGTGCGTCACCGCGCGGGGCTACGTCGCGAGGTGGGCGGTCGGTAGCCGCCGCATCACCGCGTGGTGCCGCGGCATCCGATGAACGGCTTCGCCCCGTGCGCCGGCCCCGGCGCCGACGGCGTCGCGGACGCGATTCACTGTCTCCGTTGTTACCCCGATCCGTATTACCCCGATCCGTGTCACCTCGATCCGTGTCACCTCGATCCGAGGTGGCGGCTTCGCGACGCTCGTCGCTTACGGCCTCGTCACCACGGTCGTCGATCCGGCGGTCGTCGCCGGCAGTGAGTTCAGCATCACGCCGCCCCCGCGACTCGTCGTCACGCTGCCGGACAGGCTCGCGCCGCGGGCCGCGGTCGTCGCGATCATCGCGGCGCGGTGGCTGATCAGAAGACTCCGCCACTCGCGGGCGTGCGGCCCCGGCTTCCCCTTCGCTGGAAACCGGCCGGTCGTCGTCACGACGACCTCGCCCACGGCCGCCGCGGCGGCCCCGGCGGCGCCTGCGGCCTCCGGCCCCTTCTTCGTCGCGATCGCGGGATTCGCCGGAGCTACTCCGCACCTCGCTACGTGGTTCATCGCCGGCAGACCCGGCGGCGTCACGCTGCGGGACTCGTTCATCGCGCTCCACCGTGCGGTCGTCACGTTGCGGCGGTCGGTCCTCGTCGAATCGGCGGGGCGGACGCTCGGCGCGGCTACCGCCGTCGTCCCGGCGACGTTCGGTTCGAAACTCCTGGTCAGGGGTCGACGGCACGCGCGGTGTTGGTTCGGCCGGACGGGCAGCAGGCCTCGGCGGGGGTGGAGCAGCCCCGCCCGGCACGCCGAGTTCGGAGGCCAGGCTGTCCCAATCACCGGTCGTGGCCGTGGGCTTTGGCTGGAGCGACTCCTGTCGCGGTTTCGGCGCTGGCGGCTGAGGCCGGGCGACCGGGGGCCGGGGAGCGTCGTTGGCAGGGATGGCGCCGAGCGATTCGGCGAGCGAGGCCCAGGGATCGTGTGGGTCGTTTGGCGACATGGTGGATTCCGATCGCGGTGTGGGGGCAGCGACGGCAGGAAGCCATCCAGCAACACCCTTGTCATGGCGGAGAATACACAAATCCGCCGGAGCGTGGCAGATACCGCTCGGGAACCGGGCGGATCACCCGTTGTTTTCGGTCCTTCGGGGAACTTTGTGGGCGTGGGTTGCCCATGCAGTGCGCCCGTGGGGTCGCGGGCGAAACGGTGCCGGATTGGTTCACCGGGGGTGACATGCTCGCCGCCGGGGGATTTTGCTACAGGATGCTCGGGTGGCCGACTGGGGAATTGCTCGTGAGTCGCAAAGATTCCCC
>CAMBPQ010000101.1 GCA_945869735.1 Planctomicrobium piriforme | reverse complement strand
GCTCTGTCCAGCACCATCCCTGCGTGTTGGCGTGGGGCGGGATTGCTTGGCAGCCCATACCGATGTCAACGTTCCCTGCTGCCCAAATCAAGCTTCGTCTTGAAACCAGACGCCAACCTGAGTGCGCGGCCTGGAAGCCCGGGCTCTGTTCACAAAAAGGGGGCGCGATGCTTGAAAGCCTTGGCTGCAGCCAGATCCTGCCGGGGATGTCTGGGCCGAGGCTTGAGGCAGACGAAGCCATGACGGTTCAGCAGCTTGGAGATCCCGTTAAGAGAGCAGGTCTTGCCGAACTCGCGATCCAGGATCCCCTGGATCTGCGGCCCTCTGAGCGATGCCACGCCATGTCGTGGCACCAGCCGTCACTCGTTCAACGAAACGGCCTCCTGCTCGGGCGACAGTCGTCGCTGCCGACCGGCTGCCGTGCGACCACGCACCGCCTTGATGCCGCCATCACGATGGGCGTGCGCCCTACGCTGCACGAATCTGCGACTGCGGGCTACGACGTCAGCAACTTCCAGCGACTGCCGCCCCAGCAACACCAGCAACACGCTCCGTAACCGATCCCGCTGGATCGCGTCCGATTCGTTGGCAATCAAGCGAGTGAGCCTGCGCCGATCACCACGCTTTCGTTCGATGACATCCATGCGGCCTCCTTGTCTGGGACTTGCATCATCCCACCGGCAGGCAGAGGCCGCACTATCGGAAAGCAGGGCGAAGGCGCGCGAGGCTCAAGTGGGGGCCGTAGTACACCCAAGCCGGGGCCGATCCGGAGGATCCTGACGCACCGGCGGTTGCTCCGCATGATCCGCTCCGCTCGGCCGACGCTTGCCGAGGTGCCATTGGCCGACCTACCCCTACACGAAACTTATCATACCGGGCGGTGGCCTCCGGAGCGTGCCCGCGCTTTTGTCTAACGCTTCGGGCGGCCGCACTGTCGGCCAGTCGAAAGGTGGTGGCACGGAGGCGACCGGATGCGGGCCGCGATCATCGGTCTCGGTGCGATCGCAAGCATGCACGCCCGGGCCCTGCGATACATTCCGGGTGTCGAACTCGTCGCCGCCTGTTGTCGCACCGAAGAGAAGGGCCGGGCGTTTGCGGCCGAGTTCGGCTGCGCCTGGCACGGCGATGCGGCCCGCATGCTCCGCCGCGAGAAGCCCGACTTCGTGACCGTCGCCACGCCGTCGGGCGCCCACCTGCCGGCGGTGCTCGCGGCCGCCCGCCGCGGCGTCCACGTGATCTGCGAGAAGCCGCTGGAGATCTCGCTGAAGCGGATCGACCGCATGATCGCCGCCTGTGACAAGGCCGGCGTCACGCTGGGGGCGATCTTCCCGCAGCGGTTCAACCCGGTCGTCTGCACCGTGCACGAGGCGGCGGCCGCCGGGCGCTTCGGTTCGCTGGCCCTGGCGGCGAGCTACGTTCCCTGGTGCCGCGACGACGCCTACTACGGCCCCGATCGCTGGCAGGGCACCAAGGCACTCGATGGCGGCGCTGCCCTCATGAATCAGTCGATCCACGGCGTCGACGCCCTGCAGTGGATCGTCGGAGCCACGATGCCCGAGCTGGCCGGCCTACGGGGGCCATCCATGGCCCCCGTAGGGAATGGCACTGTCGTGCCGCCGTAACGTGTTTCACCCGAGGGCTTTACAGAGATCTGCACGGAGTTCATACCGTGGCTTTCTCAGCAGCTTGAATCGGTCTCGGCGGCGCTTGATCGCCCTGGGTTCGACTCGCCCAGGGCGGTTGGCGGGTCACCACCTTCCGGCTGCTGACGCCCTGGACGTACATCTCGGCGACGGCGAGGGTCATCGCCCGCCCGCTGCGGACGCCCCGCTCGAGTGACTGGGGGTAGAACGGCCGGCCGTTCTCGTCGCGGTAGCCACGGGTCTGCGGGATCGATCGGGCTACCCCGTCCTGCGCTGCACTTTTCGACCAGCGTTCACCGTCGCGCACCTGCGTGTCGAGGCGGCGGGTGTCGGCGGCGTCGATGCCGCGTTTGAGCCATCTGGCCATGAGTCGGTCCGGACGGGGAGGGGTGATGGACATGGGATGGACGCGGCAGTAGAATTTGATTGCGGTGAAGGCCTTGGAGATCTAGCCATGCACACGACGAATGTGATCGGCCGCCGGGAGTTCCTGCACGTCGGGATGGCCGCGGCCGGCACCCTCGCGGCCGGCCGCACAGTCCGGGCCGCGGCCGACACGATCGTGGTCGCGGTGATGGGCGTTAACAAGCGCGGCAGCGACCTGATCGCCGACATCGTGAAGGTGCCGGGGGTCGAGATCGGGGCCGTCGTGGACGTGGACGAAAACGCGGCCGCACGGGCGGCGCAGCAACTCGCCGGGCTGGGCCGGCGGGCGCCCGCGATCGGCCGTGACATCCGCCGCACCGTCGCCGACAAGGGGATCGACGCGATCGTGATCGCCGCCCCCAACCACTGGCATGCCCCCGCCACGCTCCTCGCCGCCGCCCACGGCAAGCACGTCTACTGCGAGAAGCCGGTGAGCCACAATCCCCGCGAGGGCGAATTGATGGTCGATGCCCAGCGGAAGCACGGCGTGGTCGTGCAGGCCGGTACCCAGCGACGCAGCGTGCCGGGCTCGCGGGCGGCGATCGACATGATCCATTCCGGCCGGATCGGCAAGGTGCTGCACGCCCGCTGCTGGTACACCAACCGCCGGGTGCCGATCGGCCGGGGCACGCCCGTGGCCGTGCCCGCGTGGCTCGACTGGGATCTCTGGCAGGGGCCGGCGCCCGAGCGCGAGTATCGCGACAACATCGTCCACTACAACTGGCACTGGCTCTGGCACTGGGGCGGCGGCGAGCTCGCCAACAACGGCCCGCACATGCTCGATCTCGCCCGCTGGGGCCTGGGTGTGGAGTATCCGACGCGGGTCACCGCCATGGGCGGAAGGTTGCGGTATGACGACGACCAGGAGACGCCCGACACGCTCAACGTGATCTACGACTTCGGCGGGCGGACGATCCTCTGGGAAGGCGAGAGCTGGTCACCCCGCGGCCGCGACGGTCTGCACACGGGAGTCGAGTTTCTCGGCGAGAAGGGCACGATCGTGGTGGATCCAAAGGGGGAATACGCCCTCTTCGACGAGCGGAACAAGCCGGTGCCGATCGAGGTCGCGGCGACGGGGCCGGAGGTGCCAGCCCCGCACATGGCGAACTTCGCCGCCTGCATCCGCGACGGCGGCCGGCCAAACGCCCACGTCGAGGACGGCCACAAGAGCACGCTCCTGTGCCACCTGGGCAACATCGCTTACCGCACGGGCCAACTGCTAGAGTGCGATCCCGCGAACGGGCGGCCGCGGAACGCGCCCGCCGCGGACCAGTTCTGGAGCCGCGAGTATCGCCCGGGCTGGGAGCCGGTCGTCTGATGGCTAATCCCGCCTCCGCCCGGTCCACTCGCCGGCGACGGCTCGAGCGGCTCACCCAGATGAGTGAGAATTCTTCGCATTGGCCCTGGCTCAGTGATAAACGCGATCAGCCGAATTTCACCGCCATACCCCGAGCGCTCCAGCGGAAACTTCTCCCCCACCCGCGCCATGAGCTTGGCCCAGGCAATCCGCGAGGTGTCGCGGGAGCAGGGCTTATTACTTGAGTGCTGGTCATCGAGTTCGGCTGCCGCTCGGCTGACCTGGGTGGAGGTGATGTCCAGTCCGCAGAGCTCTTGGACGATGGCCGTCACCTTTCGGGTGCTGACGCCCTGGGAATACATCTCGGCGACGGCGAGGGTCATCGCCCGCTGGCTTCGGACGCCCCGCTCGAGGGACAACCTTGGTCCCCCGCGGGGGGCTTGACGCAGGACGGTACGCCTGTACACTTCCTGCCATGAATGGCCGCCACACCGCGGAAACCAATCGTGCCCCAACTCTTCGACGAAATCTGCCAACTCGTGGCCGAAGGCCGATACTTGATCGGCGACCATGCATGGGAGCGGCTTTTGGAACGGGGTATCATGGAGTGGCAGATCATCGCCGGCATGACAGAAGCCCAACTCATCACGGAGCGGCGGCTCGCCCGTCCGAATCCGGTTGTGGAGATGCGGGTGCCTCTACCCAACGGCGACGATTGCAAGGTGGTCTGGAGCCTGCTGCGGCGCGAGAGGGTTGCTAAACTGGTAACTGCCCACCTGCTCGGCGATGAAGACTTTTCGGAAGAGGGCTGACCAATGCGAATTCCCGGCCAACGCGTGAAGCGAACGAGACTCGTGCAGACGGACCGACTGATCGTGGCCGTTGAGGTGGAGATGGTCATCCCGGAGTCAGATCCGAGTGAACCATGCCTGGAATCGGAGACCGTCGAACTGCTGCGGGCAGTGCACGAGCACGCGGTTGACGGCGACATCGCGTGGCTAAAGACAAGGGGCAAGGTGTATCAGCTCGTCGATGCGGCCTAAACCTGCGGCACGCCGAGGTCGGTGAGGTACTGGCTCACCCCCTCATAGAACCCCGGGCTCCGCGTCTTGTCGCGTTTCGCCCCCGGTGGGACGAAGATCACCATCCCCTGCCGGGCCCGCGTGAGCAACACGCGGTAGGCGTTCTTCAGATACTGCCGCCGCTCGGGCTTCTTCACGTCCGTCCACTTCGCCCCGCGAAAACTGTGATAACTCCAGTCGTCGCCCGACCAGCGTAAGTCGGCGTCCCAGGTAACGATCGTCCAGTCGAGCTCCAGCCCCTGCACCTGAAACTCCGTCGCCGCGTCTTCGAGATAGAGCGACGAGCGGGTGTCTTTCGCGGGGCTCAGAAACCAGTGCACCGGGTCGATGTTTACCCGAATGTCGATTGCGTGGGGCTTGAGCCGCTGGGCGGATGACGAGGCCACGAGCCCCGCCCGCTCCGTGCCCCGCCGCTGCTTTCTGATCCACCGCCGGGCCGCCTGCATGCTTCGCGTGAGCACGATCGGATACTGCTCGCGAAAGGCGGCGAAGAGATCGCGGCCAAGATCGGCCTCGCCGTCAAGCAGGGCTTTGACGAAGCGGGAGACGTTTTCGGCACGGAACGAACGCATCGAGGTGGAGAGGTGGAGGGAGGGGTCGGTGGTGAGGGCTCCGGGGGAAAGGGGGCCAGGTGCCGTTTGAGGACCACCGGAGCGAGGCACCTTTGCCTTGTAGAGCCGATCGAGCGCACCGGACGCCGCATACTCGGAGTCGGTCAGATGCGGCGAAATGAAGACGTCCCACGCGGGAAATACGCTTCGCAGGCTCTCGAGCCACGCGCTGATCCCCGCCTCGCCCGTGTTGATCTCCTGGCCGCCGCCAACGAGACACACCACCACCGCCCAGTCGGCGTGACGGTCGAGCGCGGAAAGCAGGATGTCGGGCTCGGTCTGCGTGAACCCCGGGATGCCCTTCTTCCGCTTCATGAAGCTCGCGAGCTGCCGGGCATCCCACGCCCGCTGGGCCTCGTCAAACACCACGACGTGGTCGGCCGGCGCCGCGGGGCTGCGAAGGGTGTCGCTCCGGAAGTGATGAACGTTTTGAATGAAGGCCTGCACTTTATTGCGGCAGGTGCCTTTGCGAATCGCTGAGTCTGTGAGCCGAATCCGCTCGTATTCGTCGCGGGCCAGGGCCTCGCGGAGCACTGCCACCAGCGGGCCATTGCCCGACAGAAACACCGCGTGGGCCGTGTCGGTTTCCCGGCCATGACGCGTGGCCACGTTCAGCCCCACGAGCGTTTTGCCTGCTCCGGGCACGCCCGTCACAAACACGATCGCCTTCCGTCCCCGGGCCTTCGCATCGGTGATGATCCGCTCGATGCACTCGCTCGTGGCGGCGAGGTTCACGGCCCCGGCGTCGCTGCGGGTGATGTCGTGCACCGTGTGGCGGGCGTAGAGCGACCGGGCCGCCTCGATGATCGTGGGCGTGGGGGAATAGGCGCCCGTGCCCCACTCAGCCGGATTGATTGTGGCCGGGTGAATTGCGGCGGGAGCCACCGACTCCAAGGCCAGGCGGATAGCGCGGCCGAGTGATTCGCCATCGCAGCAAAACGGCGGGCGGACGCCATCGGCGTGGGGCGGCTTCCAGCGGCGGTCGCTGTCGCCGGCTTCCGTGGCACAGAGAATCGGGAAGATCGCCGCGGCGTGGCTCGGGGCGTGGAAGTTTTTGAGGTCGAGGCCGTAATCCCAGGCCTGTTCCATGTCGAGCCGCTCAAACTTCTTCGCGCCCACCTTGAACTCGATCGGGATCACGCACTTTTGTGTCACGAGCACCGCATCGACCCGCCGGCCGAGCCGCGGGATGTCGAACTCGAGGTGGATCCAGGGGGCGGGGGCGGCGGAGGCGGCGACATCCACTCCAGCCGGCAGATCGGCCAAGGCCGCGCGGAGCACGGGCAGTTGCAGGTGCCACGCGGAGAGCTGCTCGGGGGCGAGCGTGTAGCCCTTGGGGGCGGCGAGCGGCGCGTAGGCCTCCGCGTTGCTCGCGGCGAGAAACTCGCTCACGGGCGCGGCGTAGAAGGCGGCGTTGGTGCGTGGGCCCGACATGGGCGACGAGCCTACCAGAGCGGGGGGACAACCTTGGTCCTGGGCGGTTCTAGGCCGCGAAATCCCGGGCGACAGGCTTGACGCGGAAATGTACGGACGTATACTTCTCGAAGCTCTGCTGAAGAACCCAGTACCCTACGGATGCAGCTATGAACGAATCCAATTCCTCAGCCGCCGCCCGCGACGACCTTCTGGCCAAGGTGCTGGCGTTGCCTGCGGCTGACCGTGAGTTCATCGCTGAGCGAATCGACGAAACGCGCGAACAAGAGACGGGATTCTCCCGAAGCCCATTCGCTACCCCCGAGTTGGCTCAGGCCTGGACGGACGAGGTGGAGCGACGGATCGACATGATCGACAAAGGCCTGGTCAAGCCGCTGCCAGCTGATATCGCCCTGCGCGAGGCACGTGAGCACCTTGAGCGCCGGAGAGCCGGACGAGCGGCGTCGTGAGTTTCACGATTGCGCCGGCTGCTCAGTTAGAGCTCATCGAGGCGGCTGTTTGGTATGACGATATCCGCCTTGGACTCGGCACTGAGTTCCTTGATGCAATCCAGCAAGTGTTCGCGCAAGTTGCGACCGAGCCGAGGCTGTACGCCACACTTGAGTGTTGGACAGCTTCCCAACGAGAGGTACGACGGTGTTGCTTGCGGCGGTTCCCATATGTGATCGTGTATCTGATCGAAGGCGACTCAGTGACGGTTGTTGCCGTGAGCCATGCCCGCCGGCGGCCGCTTTACTGGATCGACCGCATTCCGCAGTGAAGGCGCATTCTGAAGCCAGTGGCGGAAAAGGGGCCGCACGCAGGACGGGCAGCTGCAGCCGCCACGCCGATTGCTGCTCCGGGGCGAGCGTGCAGCCGTGAGGGCTCGCGAGCGGCGGCGGTTTTCTTGCCTTTTCAGGAAATAGCCCATAGGCTATAATTGCTCATGTGGATGGCGGCCACGACCGATGTCTTCGATGAGTGGTTCCAGACGCTGAGCGACGAGGAACGGGCGGAGATCGAGGCCAAGGTGAATCTGCTCGAGTTGTTCGGGCCGGCCCTGGGACGCCC
>CAMBPQ010000100.1 GCA_945869735.1 Planctomicrobium piriforme | reverse complement strand
CGCACGAAACTTGAGGGGATTCTTCTTTAGTACGAGAGGATTTGGAAGGACGTTCCTCTGGTGTTCCAGTTGTCGCGCTAGCGGCACGGCTGGATAGCTAAGAACGGAACGGATAAACGCTGAAAGCATATAAGCGTGAAGCCCGCCCCAAGATCAGGTTTCGTAGGGTTTTTACCCGAAAGTCCCCTGGAAGACGACCAGGTTGATAGGCCGGGCGTGTACGTGCAGTAATGCACTCAGCTAACCGGTACTAACGGACGAACGCTTGACCACTCGTATCAAGTGCTTGCTTTCTGAGTCACTCGCCTCCGCGAGTGGTGAAAATGTCACTCGCCTCCGCGAGTGATAAGATTGTCACTCGCCTCCGCAAGTGATAGGAGCAAAAGTACGAAGCGCGTTCCGCGGAACGCATGCCGATTACCACGACCCGGACACTTCGCCGCCGCCCTGCGGCGGCGAAGACAATATGGTTGCCGCCAAGGCGGTGACATCGTATTTCCGGTGAACATATCTGGAAGGTCACACCCGTTCCCATCCCGAACACGGTAGTTAAGCTTCCAGAGCCGATGGTAGTGCCAAAAGCGCGAGAGTAGGTATCGCCGGAATTTTTTACACCTGGCCCGCACGGCCGAAAAGCCGTGCGGGCCAGTGCTGTTTGATGGCGCGAGAATGCCGGTGCGTATGCCGGAGCTTGAAAGCTCACGATCAAGAATCGGTTCGATCATCCGTGCAGCTTGCCTCCCGTCAGGAAGCCCCAAGCGCGAGCGAGTGGAATCCGCTCGCCACTCCGTCCCGCTCCGCACCACGCCCACGGTCGCCACCCGTATACCCATCGCTCGCGCTCCGGGCTTCTTGGGGGCAGGTGGGCCGCCCCGCCTACGGCTCGGTCTCCCGTCAGCGTTTGCGGATCGACGCGATATAGGCGTAACGCTTCGCTACCGACTCGAACGTCACGTCGGCCCGGCCCGACGTGCCAAGCGCTGCGAGCGCGGCATGCACCTCGGGACGGTAGTGGACGTGAAAGAGCTTCAACCACTTCTTCAGGCCCGCCGCAAACAAGGCGGGCAACTCCTTTTGATCCCAGAAGTCGACGATCAGCAGGTGGCCGCCTATCGTGAGGTTGTCCATCGCAGCCTCGATGGCCCCGGGCCACGTCGGCACCATCGAGAGGCAGTACGAGAAAAAGATCGTGTCGAACGGTTTGTCGCGTTCGAACATCGTCTTGGCGTCGAGTCGCTCGGCGAGCCCCTGCCGCAGCCGAATCCGCTCGTGCCCGCCGGCAGGGACCCCGGCCCGGGCGATGCTCGTGGCCGCCGTGTCGAGCATCTCCTGCGAGGCGTCGAGGCCACAGAGCAGCCCCGGCTCGGGGCGGCGGGCGAGTTTGATCAGGTTGCGGGCCGTGCCACAACCCACTTCCAGCGTCGCCGTGCCGGCATTCGTCGCCACCTTGGCGAGCATGCGATCGCGGCCCAGGAGGTAGTAGGCCCGCGTGAGGTCGTAGACATGCCGCGTGAGCCGATACATCCGGTCCATCGCGAGCGCCTGATCGGCTGTTCCGGATTCACTCATGGTGCGGCCTGACCCGTCATTTCGTGGGAGGGCCGCAGCATCGACCCGGGGAAAACGCTTCCAGAATGTAGCGGAGTGTCGCCGTCGCCGTCGCGTCGCCAGCCTTTGCCCGCAGAACGCGAGAGCGCATCTGCCTTTGGTGGAGCGGCGAGATGGCACCTTGGAGGAGGGAGGCAAGGGGGTCGGCGACGAGACTTTTGCCGCCCCCGAGCCGGCGTTCCACCAAAGTCAGATCCGCTCTAGCGTTTCACGGCGGCGGGCCGCGCGGCTGGCGGGGCCGCAGCGTCGATCCTGGTCACCAGGCGTGCGATGGCGTCGCGGAGCTCAGCGCCACGCTTCACGATGGCGGCCGTGGTCGCCTCAAGACGGTCCTTCGTGCGGGTGTACTCGGCTTCGAAGGCGTCGGCTGTCCGCTCGGCAGCGGTGACGTCGCGGGTCCACGATTGCATGTCATTCGCCAGCCGCTCCCGCCGGCCGCGGGCGTCGTCGAGTTCGGTGGCAAGGCTCTGGCCGGTCTCCTTGAGACGCTCGTTCGAGACCTCAAGGCTCGCAAGGTCCTGCCGCAGCGATTCGAGCAGCGTGGTGATTCCGGCCGCGGCCATCCCATCCTTCAATGCCGCGTCGCCGTCGGCCCGGTCGGAGAAGATGCGGGAGCCGTGGATCATTGTCGCGGCATCCCGCAGCGGCCGCCGGTAACGCACGCCCTCGATCGTGGCCTTGTCGTCATCCTCCAGTTCGAAGGCCGTCTGCAGGTCGAACTCCGCCTCCTCACCCACCTCGAAGATGCGTTTTGCGTCTTCGTCGACAAGGCCCTCGGCAAGCGCGTGCGCCTCCTTGAACGTCACCCTCGCCCAATACTCGCCGGGGAGCTTCGCGCCCGACTCGAGGTCGCGGCGAAGGTTGGCCCAATCCTCTTTGTCTGGCGCGAGGCTGTCGTGCTCCTCGACTTCCTCAAGAAACTGCTCCTGACGCTCACGATCCTCGAGCAGGGCCTCGACCTGGTCGATCGAGATCTTGGTCGGCTGCGGCATGACGGCCTCGCCCTCCCGCGGTCGCTCGATCCGCGAGAACGCCACCCAGCGATCGACAGGAAGGTTCTCAAAGACAGTGACGTCGTCGTAGTTTTGCTTCCAGGCCTCGGCATCGTAGGCATCTCGCGGGGCCGTTTGGCCCACGGTCAGCACGAACCGGCTAGTGTCGGCGTCGTACTTCGACGCCGACACCAGAAACGCCCCGAGGTATTGGCCGATGTCATCGCCGACCCGCTCGAAAAGATAAATGGTGGCGCCGGGGTCGATCGGAGGCTGGGGCTGCTGCCGCGGAGCCTCTGCCGGCGGCTCTCCTTCCGCGGCCGCAACGGCCGCCACGGCCGCCACGGGCAGCTCGACCGAGCCAGTTTCGCCGTCTGCCTTGGGCGGCTGGAAGGAAGACTTGTCCCAGTAGCGACCTCGCCAGGTTTCGACTCGCTCCAGCGCCCGCTTCCAACGATCGCGGTCGTGGACCAACGCCGCGAGGGGCTTCGCGTCTGGGGCGGCCTTGAGGCGGCCGCCGGCCGTCGGGTCGGGGACGAGCGCGTCTTCCTGGAGGGCCACCTGCACCTGCTTGGACCTCACGAAGGTGGTCCACGACCATTCGTAGGCGGCAAACCGGGCTGCGACGTAGAGATAGCCTGCGGCCGAGAGCAGGACGAGAAGGCCCGCGACGATGGTGCCCCAACTCGCTCGCTTGTTGCCGACACCAAATGCGATGAGGCCCGCGAGCAGCACCACCGCGATGAGGCCGAGCACCAGGTAGTTCATGGGTTTTTCCGCCCGCGTGGCACGGACCGCGGAGGCAGGCGGCCTGCCCAGCCGTCACAACCGGCACGATTGGAAGTATATCGCCATCCGCCGAACCGCCTACGCTGCATGGCTATTCGTGTCGTCGTCAGCGCGATCTTGAGTCGACGGCCCCGCCACGTTGCAGCCTGTCGACTCAAGACCCCGGCACGTTGCCTGCGGGCGACACGCGGGCGACACCCAGGTCGACCGCCCTGCAACAAAGAACCGGCTTTTTCACGGGAAACTTGCTGGTCGGCGGCCAGTTTCCCGCCGTGCCGGGTTCCCGGCATTGGACGTGCATGGTTGGAACGGCACTGGCTCGCTCCGTGGCCCGCGACCATACGTGTCGCGAGCGGAGCGGCTTCCACGCCTTCCCTGGAGAGACCATGCGGCATTCCGCCAAAGACAGCCACGACCCGCGTCGCAAGCCGATCCGGCCCTCCAAGCCGAAGCCTCCCGCAGCCGTCCGCCGCTCGACCGCCGTCATCGACGATCCGATCCGGTTGTATCTCCTGCAGATGGGCGGCATCCCGCTGCTCTCCCGCGAGACCGAAGTGTCGCATTCGCGTCGGATCGAGGCCTGGCGGCGGCGGTTCCGCCGCACCATGCTCGCCAACGACTTCATTCTGTCGGGGGCTGTGCAACTGCTCGAACGGGTGCAGGCCGGCACGCTGCGGCTCGATCGTACGATCGAGGTCTCGGTGACCAACACCGCCGAGAAAAAGCGGCTACTCAAGCGGCTCGGCCCCAACCTCGTGACCCTCAAGCGGATCGAGCAGGAGAAGAGCCGGCTGTTTCGCATCGCGATGTCGCGGAGCGCGCCACTCGACGCCCGTCGGGCGGCGTGGCGGCGGCTCGTACGGCAGCGGAACAAGGCCGTTCGACTGGTGGAGGAGATGCACCTCCGCATCCAACGACTCTACCCCCTGCTCCGCCAGTTGCGTGGCATGTCGCAGCGGTTCGACGCGATCCGTGAGCAGGTCGAGCGCGTCGGCCCGGCGGGATGCGACGAGCAGACGCGGCAGGACCTCCTGCTCGAACAGCGGCGGATCCTGCTCACCACCCGCGAGAGCAGTCGCACGCTCACCCGCCGGCTTGGGCGTCTGGAAGACCTGCAGCAGCGATACGACCTCGCCAAGCGCGACCTCGCCGCCGGCAACCTTCGGCTCGTGATCTCGATCGCCAAGCGCTACCGGAATCGCGGCCTGACGTTCCTCGACCTGATTCAGGAGGGCAACTCCGGCCTGATGCGGGCGGTCGATAAGTTCGAGCATGCCCGTGGTTTCAAGTTTTCGACCTACGCGACCTGGTGGATCCGCCAGGCGATCACACGGGCGATCGCCGACCAGAGCCGCACCATCCGTGTGCCTGTCCACATGGTCGACGCCATGACGAAGATGCGAAACCTACAGCGGCAGTTTCTCCAGGACCACGGCCGCGATGGGACGATCGAGGAGCTCTCGGAACGGTCGGGGCTCTCGCCCGAAGAGACCGACTGCATCTGTCGGATGTCGCGGAGGCCGATCTCACTCGACCAGCCGCTGGGCGAATCCGACGATGGGGCGGTGGGCGACTTCGTCAGCGACCGCCGCGAGGAGGATCCCCTCAAGAACGTCAACCAGCAGTCGCTTCAGACGTCGATCACCCGGGCGCTTAACTCGCTCTCCTACCGGGAGCGGGAGATCATCCGGCTGCGGTTCGGGCTTGCCGACGGCTACAGCTACACGCTCGAGGAGGTCGGCACGATCTTCGAAGTGACCCGCGAGCGGGTCCGACAGATCGAGGCCAAGGCCGTAGAGAAACTGCGACAGCCCGGCGGCGACGTCGATCTCGCCGGCTTCATCGACGACGCCACGATCGAACGCTGGAGGGGCCCCACCACCGCCTCCGTGCGGAGCCGTGAGAGAGAGACTGTCGGGGCGACGTGACAGTTGATCTGGTCCCCACGGCTCGCGCCGTTGGGTTGCCTGACTCACGAGCTGGCGAGCCGGCTTACGCCGACTTCGCCTCGTCGAGCGCCTGCTGGAGCTTTACCTTTGTCTGCACACCCATGAACTGCTGCACGAGCTTGCCGCTGCTGAAGATCATGATCGTGGGGATGCTGGCGACGTTGTAGGTCATTGCCAGGCGGTTGTTGTCATCGACGTTGACCTTGCCAACCTTGAACGTGCCGGCGTTTTCGACGGCCAGTTCCTCGATCACCGGGCCGATCATGCGGCACGGACCGCACCAAGGGGCCCAGAAGTCGACGAGTACGGGAACGGCTGAGCTGAGCACGTCGCTCTGGAAGTTATCGTCTGTGAACTCGAGGGCGGTTCCCATCGGTGGCATCGGCTCCAGTGGTTTTCCGGGCAACGTGTTGGCGATACGATCATCGCCGTGACGACGCGGAGTATAGCGACGGCAGACGGTTTCGTCCGCTGCTGCGTCCCACGCCTCGAAAGCGTTGAAATCATGATGTCCAAGGCCGATCCGTGGCCGGCCGCCGCCGCCGGCCAGCCGCGCTGCTGGAGGGTGGAACGTGCCGCGGATGGCACCGTGCATGCGGGCCGGGCACCGCTGGCCTGGCGGATCGACGAACCGGTCGCGGCCGGGGAGGTCGTGATCCGCGTGGAAGCCGCCGGCTTCAACTTCAAAGACGCCCTCGCCTGCGCCGGACACGGAGGGGTGATGCGGACGCCGTCACTCGTGCCCGGGATCGACGCGGCCGGGGTCGTCGTGGGTCCCGCAGCCGGTCTCTCCATAGGCACGGCTGTCATCGTCACCGGAAACGGGATGGGGGAATCACGCGACGGTGGATTTGCAACGCACCTCCGGATCCCTGCGGTAGCCGTCATTCCCCGCCCCCAATCGCTCTCCGCCGCCGACGCGATGGCGCTGGGCACTGCCGGCCTCACGGCGGCGCTCGCCTGCGACCGTCTCGCGCAACTTGTCGACGGCCGGCATGGGAAGCCCGACGAGGAGTGGCTCGTGACCGGCGCGAGTGGCGGAGTCGGCATGCTGGCGGTGGCGATGCTCGCGGGGGACGGTCGCAGGGTGGTGGCCTGTTCCAGGAAGCCCGCTGCGCGGGAGCAGCTGACGAGGCTCGGGGCGGCAGAGGTGCTCCCTCCCGAAGCAGTCGTCGACCCATCCTCCAAGTCGCTCGTGAAGGGCCGCTGGGCGGGCGTGGTCGAAACGGTCGGCGGCCGATTGCTGGCCGATGTGCTGCGCTCCGTCCGAACGGGTGGCGCGGTGGCAGCGATCGGCATGGCGGGGGGCGTCGACCTGGTGACGACGGTGCATCCCTTCATCCTGCGCGGCATAACGCTCGCCGGCATCGATGCGGCTACGCAGCCGACGCAGGCTGACCGTGCCGCGTTGTGGGTGAGGCTCGCCGGATTCTGGCCGCAGATTGCGGTCCACTTCCCGGTCACACGGCTGGGATTAGAGGATGTGGACGACTGGGCCACGCGGATGCTGGCGGGCACGACGGTCGGCCGCGGCGTGGTGCTTCCCGGTTGATCGAGGCCGTTGCCGCCGCCCCGGAGACTTTCCCACCCCATGCCCCGACACGCGATCCAACTTGGCAACGCCTGGGAGCCACTCGCCGCCGATGGACGCTGGCTGCGCCGCTTCGGCCGCCCGACGGGCATCGGGCCCGGCGACGCCGTCGTGTTCGTCGTGGATGGCGAGGCCTCGGGAGTGCCGTGGCGGCGGCTGCTCCTCAACGGCGTGGAGCTTTCGTTCGCGGCGGCCGCAGGCGGTCGGCACGAGTGCGAGATCACGACGCTGCTGCGTGACCGAAACGAACTGCTCGTCGTTCCCGAGGCGGTGGCTCCGGCAGCGGGCGATGCGCCGCGCGGCCGCCTGCGGTTCCCCAAGGAATGGGGCCGCATCTTCATCGAGATCGTCACGCCGCATTGACACGGCCCGAGTCGGCTCGCTACTACACATCCTGTTGGCCGCCGAGCATCGTGCGGGCGGCGAGCCGTTCGATTTGATCGACAAGGAGCATCGCCATGTCAGTGATTCGCGTGGGCAGTTCGACCAAATACGCCGATGGCTGGGATACGGCCTTCGGCGGCCGCAAGACCGCGGCGAAGAAGACCGCAGCAAAAAAGGCGGGCGGCAAGAAGGCCTCGCCGGCCAAACAGGCCGTCGCCACGGCCAAGAAGACGTCGGCCGTCGTGAAGAAAAAGGTGGCGACCAAGGCCGCGAAGATCGGCCGCACTCGCCGCGGCTGAAGCACTCAAACGTGCGTGGATCGCCGGCTCGGGGCTGCCCGTGCCCCGTCGCCGGACGTTCGCTTCGGGCATCGTGCCCTAC
>CAMBPQ010000099.1 GCA_945869735.1 Planctomicrobium piriforme | reverse complement strand
CCACGGACGGCGTCGATGAAGCCGGCGAGTTTTGCGAGCGTGGCGATGCGGTCGTCGGCCGAGAGCGCCGCGAGCCGATCGGCATGCTGGAGAGCAAGATGGTGCAGAGCCGGTTCGATCTGCCGCCAGTGCTTCGCATCACAGGGCCGGATGGCAAGGATCGCCGGCGACATGTCGCCCTGGAAGGCGGCGAGGTCCGCGGGGATGACATCAGCCGCCGCGGCGTCCGTGGCCAAGGCCGTGGCGTGAGGGGCGATCGCCAGCAGGCAGAGGGCGAGCAGGCCGTGCAGCGCGTGCGAGCGTGGCATCATCGGTTTGGTGACCAGGGAGGCGGATGGATGAGGCCGGCCTTCTGAGTCTATCCACTCTCCGGGGACCGCCAGGAAGCCCCAATCGCGAGCGCGGGGAATGCGGGGGCATCGATGCGGTGCCGGAGTGGTTCGCCGGCGGTGGCATGCTCGCCGCCGGGGGATTTTGCTACAGGATGCCCACTTGGCCGACAGGGCGTCGCTCGTGAGTCGCAAAGATTCCCCGGCGGCTGCGCGTGCCCCCGACCAGCTCCTCACGATCGGATGCCGTCAAGAAGCCCCAATCGCGAGCGCGGGGAATGCGGGTGACGCCGGCGACCCGCTGGTTGACGGGAGGCCGGCAACCGTATACTGTACGTGCGTACATTTTCTACGCAGGTGCAGCGATGGTGACATTCGGAATACCAGGAAATGCGGCGGCCCTCGTGAGCGGCGGCGACCTGCTCCTGCGGGAGCGGTCGAGGCCGGTGGTGTCGAGCGGGTTTCGGTCGCTCGACGCCCTGCTGCCTGCCGGTGGCGTGCGGCCTGGGAGTCTGGTCGAGTGGTTGACCGAGGGCGACGTGGCGGCCGGCGGTGGTGCGGCCGCGCTCGCCTTCGCGGTGGCCTGCAGGCTGGCGACGGCTTCCGGTGGCGAGTCGAACGGGCAGGCGAGGTCGCGGACGATCGTGGTGGTCGATCGCGCCGGCTGGTTTCATCCGCCGGCAGTGCTGCCGTGGCTAGACGATGAGCGGCGGCTCGTCGTGGCTCGGCCCTCGCGAGACGACGACGAAATCTGGACGATCGACCAGGCGCTTCGCTGCACTGGAATAGCGGCCGTGCTGGCGTGGCCGCGGATGAAGTCGCGTGGTTCGCGTGGTTCGCGGTCAGGTTCGCGGCTTGCCGGCTCATTTCAGCAGTGGTCCACCGCCATGCGCCGCTGGCAGTTGGCGGCGGCGGCGAGTGGCGCCGTCGGCCTCTTTGTACGGCCTCGTGTGACGCAAGGCGAACCATCGTGGGCGGAGGCGAGGATCGCCGTGGCACCACAACCCGGTGGCACGCTCCTGGAACGGCGGCTGCGGCTGACGCTGGTCGGAGGCAGTTGGTCGGCCGTCACCGCAGGCAGCCAGCGGACCGCCGACGTGGTGCTCGACCTGGCACGAGGGTGTGCCGGGACATCGCGGCCCGGGGCCACTATGAGTAGCGTGTCTGGAGGAAAGGCTGGTGTCATATGCCGCGCTTCATGACGATCTGGCTGCCACGGTGGCCGGTGCAGCGGCGGCTGCTCCAGAAGCCAGAGCTTCGCAGGGTGCCGGTGTTTGTCTGCCGTCGTGAGCGGCGGGGTGCGATGACGGTCGTCTCGTGGGCGTGGGCGGAGCCACCGCCAGCCGAACGGCGCAAGGGCATGACTTCGGGCCGCGGTGCCCGAGCCGCCATTCCACCGGGCATGTCGCTGGCGGAGGCGATGGCCGTGCTGGCGGTTGCCCATGGTTCGCGGGCCTGTCATGTCGCGGAGATGCAGCCCGACGATCCAGCTGCCGACCATGAGTCGCTCGAGCGGCTCGCGCGGTGGTGTCGGCGGTTTTCGCCGGTGGTCGGCATCGAGGAGGCGGCCGACGGATCTGCAGAGTGTCTGCATCTCGACGTCACGGGCACAGCCGGCTTCTTCGGCGGCGAGGAGTCGCTCGTCCGCACGGCCGTCTGGACGCTCGCCGCCCGTGGCCTGCACGGCCGGGCCGCCATCGCCGACACGCCCGGCGCAGCCTGGGCCGCGGCACACCATACCGACTCAGTCATGCCGTCCGGCGGAGCGGCTCCGCTGCTGATCGTGCGCCGCGCGGCAGGAGGGGCATCGCCCGGCGTCCGGCTGGCGTCGCGGCGGCGGCGACGTTGGGCGGTGGTGCCGCGCGGCGAGGCGGCGACGCTGCTTGCAGGGCTGTCCGTCGCGGCCCTGCGCATCGACGAGACCACGGTCGCCGCGCTCGCCGAAGTGGGGATCAACACGATCGGTGGCACGCTCGCCCTCTCGACCAGGAGTCTTGCAGCGAGGTTTTCCCCCCTGCTCTCCCGCCGACTTGCGGAGTTTCGCGGCACGGTCGCCGAGCCGATCGTGCCGCCTGGCGGCGAGGCGCTGCCGCAGGAATCGCACTCCTTCGACTTTCCCGTGCGAACAGTTGATGTCGATGAGCAGCAGCTCGTCGACTTGATCGAGCGGCTGCTCGGCCGCTGTCTCGCGCCGCTCGTCGCCCGCGGCGAGGGCGTGCTCGCCGTGCAGTTGCGGCTCGAGCACGGTGCGCGAACGACCGCGGCAGCGCCGACGGTGATCGACGTCGGGCTCTTCAGGCCGACCGCCTCGCTTCCGCATCTCGTCGAACTCGTGCGGCTGCGGTTGGCGCGGCGGCGGTTGCCGGCCGAGATCGACGGCGTGGCCGTGGAAGTGGTGGCGGCGGGAACGGTGTCGTGTCGGCAGCGGCTCTTGTTTGGCGGTGGTGTTGGTGGCCTAGAGTCAGCGGATGCCGATGCGGAGGTAGCGATGCTGCTCGACCGGCTCGCCGGCAGGCTCGGCCGGGCGGCGGTGTTCGAGCCGCAGTCGGTCGGCGACGCCCAGCCGGAGCATGCGTGGATCGCGACGCCACCGGAGAGCCGGCTTTCGCCGGGCAGCAGGTCGGCCCGTGATCGAGTGAGCCGGCCGACGGGCATGGCCCGCGGCTACGCGATGCCGCGGGCCATGCCTGTCGGCCGGCGTCCGATCTGGATGCCGCCGCGGCCGATACCGCTCGATGGGCCGGAGGGCGAGGTGGTCGCGGTCGCGCCCGACGGGCCGCCGGCACGGTTTCGGTTTGGCGACGTGCTGCACCACATCGTGCAGGCCCACGGTCCGGAGCGGATTGAGACGGCGTGGTGGCGTGGGCCGACGGTTCGCCGCGACTACTACGTCGTGGAAACGGAATCAGGCGAGCGGTTCTGGCTGTTTCGCCGGCTGCGTGACGGCGGCTGGTTTCTGCATGGCATGTTTGCGTAAGGGAGGTGTGCGATGAATGGAATGGATGACATCGGGCCGCGGTATGCGGAACTGCGCTGCACGAGCAATTTCTCGTTTCTCGAAGGGGCATCGCATCCCGAGGAACTGGTGCGGCGGGCGCATGCGCTCGGTTACGAAGCGCTCGCGATCACCGACAAGGGCACGCTCTCCGGCATCGTGCGGGCGCATGCCGCGGCCAAAGACGTGGGTCTGAAGCTGATCATCGGCGTGGATCTCGAACCCGTCGACGCGGCTCCGCTCGTGCTCTGGGCGGCCGACCACACGGGCTACGCCAATCTCTGCCGGCTGCTCACTCGCGGCCACATGCGGCGGGCGGAGTCGAAGGCAGCGCGGAGGCCGGTGAGCGGCGGCTGTGTGGTGTCGCGCGACGACATCGCGGCGCATGCCCAGGGATTGCTGGCAGGTGTAACAAGCGACCCACGGCTCTTGGCCCTAGGTGTTGCCGGCGCAGGCTTCGAAGCGGCGGTCAACGGGCTCGCGGCATGGCGCGAGGTCTTCGGTGAGAATCTCTTTGCGCTCGCCGAAGTGGCTCTCGATGGCGACGACGACGACCGCCTGCAGTGGTTTGAGCGCGTGGCTAATCGTGCGGGCGTGCCGCTCGCTGCGGCGGGCGACGTCCGCTACCACGAACGGTCGCGGCTGCCCCTCTTCGATGCGCTCGCCGCCGTGCGGCATGGCGGCACGGTCGAATCGATCCGCGACCGACTGCTCACCAACGGCGAACGGCATTTGCACGAGCGGCGACGGATCGCTGAGCGGTTCGCGGCGCTGCCCACGGGCCGCGGCACGGTCGACGCCGCTGGCCGCCGCTTTCTCTGGCCGGCGGCGGTGGAGCAGACGGCCGAGATCGCCTCGCGGTGCACGTTTTCGCTCGACGAACTGAAATATGAATACCCCGACGCCATCGTGCCCGCCGGCCGCACGGCGGCCGAGCATCTCGCCGACCTGGCCTGGAAGGGCGCAGCGAAGCGGTATTCCAAGGATGTGCCCGAGAAAGTGCAGCAGCTTCTCCGGCACGAGCTCGCGCTGATCGCCGAACTGGGTTACGAGGCCTACTTCCTCACGGTCTTCGACATCGTGCGATTCGCCCGTCGCCGCGGCATCCTCTGCCAGGGCCGCGGCTCGGCGGCCAACTCCTGCGTCTGCTACTGCCTCGGCGTCACGTCAGTCGATCCCGCACGGATGAACGTGCTCTTCGAGCGGTTCGTGAGCCGTGAACGGCGGGAGGCCCCCGACATCGACATCGACTTCGAGCACGACCGTCGCGAGGAGGTGCTGCAATACATCTACGAAACCTATGGCCGGTCCCGGGCCGCGATGACGGCCGAGGTGATCTCGTATCGGCTGCGGTCGGCCGTTCGCGATCTGGCCAAGGTGCTCGGCTTCTCGCTCGACCGTGTCGACGCGATCGCGAGCGTCATCGACGTGGGCGATCATCTCGAGGACCTGCCGACTCGGCTCAACGATGCTGGGCTCGACCCCGCGAGCGACGCCTGCACGAGGCTCACGACACTCGTCGGCCAACTCATCGGCTTCCCCCGCCACCTCGGCCAGCATGTCGGCGGCATGGTGATGACGCGGGGCGAGCTCTGCGACCTCGTGCCCATCCAGCCCGCCGCGATGGAGGGCCGGACGATCGTGCAGTGGGATAAGAACGACCTCGACGAGCTCGGCATCCTGAAAGTCGACTGCCTGGCGCTCGGCATGCTTTCGGCGATCCGCCGCGCGTTTGATCTCGTGGCCGGGGCCGGCGGCCCGGCGCTGACGCTCGCCACAGTGCCCGCCGAAGACCCGGCCGTCTACGAGATGATCTGTCGCGCCGACACGGTGGGCGTGTTTCAGATCGAGAGCCGGGCGCAGATGAGCATGCTGCCGCGGCTCAAGCCGCGGTGCTTCTACGATCTCGTGATCGAGGTGGCGATCGTGCGACCGGGGCCGATCCAGGGCGACATGGTGCATCCGTATCTCCGTCGTCGCGCCGGCGAGGAGCCCGTGGCCTATCCCAACGACGCGATCCGCGAGGTGCTGGAGAAGACGCTCGGTGTGCCGCTCTTCCAGGAGCAGGCCATGCGGCTGGCGGTGGTGGCGGCGGGCTTTACGCCGGGCGAGGCCGATCAGCTCCGCCGCGCGATGGGGGCCTGGCGACGACCTGGCGTGATCGACGAGTTTCACCGGAAGCTTGTCGACGGCATGCTCGCCCGGGGGCTGTCGCGGGAGTTCGCCGAGCAGGTGTTTAATCAGATTCGGGGCTTCGGCGAATACGGCTTTCCGGAATCACACGCGGCGAGTTTCGCGCTGCTCGTGTACGTCTCGGCCTGGCTGAAATGCCATCATCCGGCGGCGTTCACAGCGGCGCTGCTGGCCAGCCAGCCGATGGGCTTCTATGCGCCGGCGCAGCTCGTTCGTGACGCCCGGGCGCACGGCGTGTCGGTACTGCCCGTCGACGTCAACGCGAGTGGGTGGCATGCGTCGCTGGAAGTCGGCGGCAGGAAGCGGAGGCCGGGCCACGAGACCGACGGCCCGCAGCCGGCGATCCGGCTCGGGCTCGAGCAGGTGCACGGCCTCGGCGAGGCACTGGGGCGGCGGATCGAAGCGGCCCGCCGCGACGGGCCCTTCCGGTTGCCGCGGGATCTCTCCAAGCGGGCTGAACTCGACCGTGGGGCACTCCTGCATCTGGCCCGCGCAGGGGCGCTGGCCTCGCTCGGCCTTGATCGCCGCCGCGCCGTGTGGGAGGCGATGCAGTCGCAGGAGAAGCCCCGAAGTCGTCCGCTCTTCGAGGGTGTTGACGATGACGCCGATGAAGACGGCTGGCTCCTGCCCGCGACGACGAAACAGGAGGAGGTGATCGCCGACTACCGCACCAGCGGCCTTTCGCTCGCAGCCCATCCGCTCGAGTTCGAGCGTGATTGGCTCGGGTCGCTGGGCGTGGTGACGATCGGCGAGGCGGTCGCGATGCCGGAAGGGCGGCGGGTGAAGGTCGCCGGCATCGTGCTCACGCGGCAGCGGCCGTCCACGGCGAAGGGGCTCATCTTCCTCACGATCGAAGACGAGACTGGCGCGGCCAACATCGTGGTGCATCCCGACGTCTGGGAGGCGGCCACCCATCCCGCCCGCCGCGCGGCGGTGCTCGTGGTGAACGGCCGGATTCAAAGGCGCGGTGCCGTGGTGCACGTGCTGGCGACGCATCTCGACGCGGCCGCCCCCGGCCGTACCGGCCCCCACGACGCCCCGATTCCCTGCCCTGCCTCGTCACTTGCGGCGCTACCGCGGATGTCGCGGGATTTCTGCTGACGCTCTCAGGGCTTCCTCGAGGCACACCCCGCGCGTAGAACATTCGCATGAACACTCCCGCCCGCGACGCCGTCGTCTCCACCGACCTCCCCCTTGGCGTGCCGATCCGCGGCAAGGTCCGCGACTGCTATTCGATCTCGGGCGGCCGACATGGCGACGCGATGCTGATCGTGAGCACCGATCGCATCAGCGCATTTGACTGGATCCTCCCGACGCCGATTCCCGACAAGGGTCGGGTGCTCACCGCCATCTCGGCGTTCTGGTTCGACCTGCTCGCCCGCGGGCCCGAACCCATTGCGCACCATCTGATCACCACCGACGTCGACGCGATGGACCTACCCTCGTCAGTCGACCGGGGGCCGCTGCGTGGCCGCACGATGCTCGTCAAGCGGGCCGAAGTGATTCCGTTTGAGTGCGTCGTCCGCGGCTGGCTCGCTGGGTCGGGGCTCGCTGAATACCGCACGAGTGGCACGGTCTGTGGCGTGGCTTTACCGCCGGGGCTCGTTGCGGGTGATCGGCTCCCCGAGCCGATCTTCACGCCGGCCACGAAGGCCGAGACGGGGCACGACGAGAACGTGTCGTTTGAGGTGATGGCTGGCCGGATCGGAGGCGCGCTCGCGGCGGCGCTTCGGGAGCGGAGTATCGACGTCTATTCCCGGGGGGCCGCTCATGCAGCGTCGCGGGGCATCGTCGTCGCCGACACCAAGTTTGAATGGGGCCGGCTGCCCGACGGCTCGCTCCTGCTCGTGGACGAGGTACTCACCCCCGACAGTTCGCGGTTTTGGCCTGCCGTGGCCGCGGGCGGCGGCCGCGTGCCCGACTCGTTCGACAAGCAGTTTGTCCGCGACTGGCTCGAAGGCAGCGGCTGGGACAAGGCCAGCGCACCCCCCGCCCTGCCAGCCGACGTGGTTGCGAAGACCCGCGACAAATACCTCGAAGCCTGCCGGCTCCTCACCGGCTTGCTCCCCGACAGCGTGGCGTAGGTTGATCTCCCTCGCGCCCCTCGTGGAGTGTCGAGATGGCACCTTGGAGGAGGTAGGCAAGGGGGTCGGCGAACGCTCGAGGAGCCTCGGGCGTATCCTCGCCCTGGCGACAATCCGCAGGACCGCGCAGCGGCGACTTTTGCCGCCCACGATCCGGCGATCACCCAAGTCGAATGCGCTCTAGGGTCGCCTTCGTTTCGAAACTAGACTCTGTTGCATTCGTTCCCCCACCGCCACGACTTTCCCAACACTCATGCTCCGCTATTGGACCGCCGGTGAATCCCATGGCCCCGCGCTCGTAGCCCTCGTCGACGGGTTTCCCGCGGGGCTCACGGTCGACACCGCAGCCCTCGATCACGA
>CAMBPQ010000098.1 GCA_945869735.1 Planctomicrobium piriforme | reverse complement strand
TTCCCGCATTCCCCGCGCTTGCGATTGGGGCTTCCTGACGGAAGGCACGGGGGTCGGCGAACGCTCGAGGAGCGTCGGGCGTATCCTCGCCAAGGGCGACAATCCGCAGGACCGCGCAGCGGCGACTTTTGCTGCCCCCGAGCCGGCGATCCCATGTCAGTCCCTGCTCAGACGGCATCTCCGTGAGCACGTGGGCGATCGCCTTCAGGCCGTGGTTGATCTTTCCCAAGAACGACAACTCCGTGGGAATGAAGTGAAAATGGGAATGCCGCTCCCACCCCCCCGGCCCTCGCGATTTCTCGGTAATCGGCCCTGCCGTGCTCGTTGACCGCCAGATCGCTGCCGGAGTCACCGAAAACTCACAGAACTGGGTCGCTTTGGCCGGGAAATAGGCCTGACGCGGAGACCGTGGTCCGGACTACGATCCCCGGTGGTCAGGCTTGTCATGCCCACGCAGCGATCCTTCACGATCCACCGCCGGAGGCCCCATGACCGAGACACGGCCGAAGCTCTTCGTGCTCGACACGAACGTGATCCTTCACGACAGCGGATGCATCCGCAACTTTGAAGAGCACGACGTCGCGATCCCGATCACGGTGCTCGAGGAACTCGACCAGTTTAAACGCGGCAATGAAGACATCCACTTTCAGGCGCGCGAGTTCCTCCGCCGCCTCGATTCCCTCACCGGCGACGTGCTCTCGCACGACGGCAGCCCGCTCGGCCAGGGCCTTGGTTCGATCCGCGTCGTGCTCGGGAGCGGTCGCGAAGCCCTGCTCGAAGATGCCTTTCTGCAGGACACGCCCGATCATCGGATCCTGAAGACCACGCTCGCGTTGCAGGAGCGGGAGTCGCCCCGGCAGGTGGTGATCGTGTCGAAAGACACCAACCTGCGGATGAAGGCCAAGTCGCTTGGCATCCATGCCCAGGATTACAAGTCGGACAAGGTGCAGGGCTTCGACAAGCTCTACACGGGCAGACGAATCATCGAAGGCGTCGATTCCGAGACGATCAACCACATCTACGCCAACGGCGGCATCCTGCCGGCCGCCGAGATTTCGCTCCCGCAGGAACCGCTCGCCAACGAAAACTTCGTGCTCCGCAACGGCAGCAAGTCGGCCCTGGCCACGTATCGCCTTTCCGACAAGTCGTTTGTGCGAGTCGAAAAGCAGACCTGCTACGGGATCACGCCACGCAACGCCGAGCAGTCGTTCGCCCTCAAGGCCCTGATGGACGATTCCATCAAGCTCGTCACGCTGTCCGGCACCGCGGGAACGGGCAAGACGCTCCTCGCGCTGGCCGCCGCGCTCGAGTGCCGGCAGCGGTATCGCCAGATCATGCTGGCGCGGCCCGTGGTGCCGCTTTCCAACCGGGACCTCGGCTTTCTGCCGGGCGACATCGCCGACAAACTCGATCCCTACATGCAGCCGCTGTACGACAACCTCACCGTGATCCGCCACCAGTGCGGTGACGACACGCAGGCCGCGCAGCGAATCAACGACATGCGGGAATCCGAAAAGCTCGTGATCACACCGCTGGCCTACATCCGCGGCCGCAGCCTACAGCGGATGTTCTTCATCGTCGACGAGGCGCAGAACCTCACGCCCCACGAGGTGAAGACGATCATCACCCGGGCCGGCGAGGGGACAAAGATCGTATTCACGGGCGACGTTGCCCAGATCGACCAGCCCTACCTCGATGCCCTCTCCAACGGCCTGAGCTACCTGATCCACCGGATGATGGGACAGCCGATCTACGCCCACGTGACGCTCGAGAAGGGAGAGCGTTCGGAACTCGCCGACTTGGCGAGCGAGCTCTTGTGACGAGCTAGATCGCATCCGCCTTTGGTGGAGCGGCGAGATGGCACATCGGAGGAGGGAGGCGCGGGGGTCGGCGAACGCTCGAGGAGCGTCGGGCATATCCTCGCCAAGGGCGACAATCCGCAGGACCGCGCAGCGGCGACTTTTGCCGCCCCCGAGCCGGCGATCCACTACAGTTGGATGCACTCTCGCAGCGGTGTGGAGCGGGGCGTGGTGCTACCCGCATTCCCCGCGCTTGCGATTGGGGGCTTCCTGACGGGAGGCACGCCGCACGGATGATCGAACCGATTCTTGATCGTGAGGAGCCGGTCGGGGGCACGCGCAGACGCCGGGGAATCTTTGCGACTCTCAAGCGATCCCCCAGTCGGCCACCCGAGCATCCTGTAGCAAAATCCCCCGGCGGCGAGCATGTCACCGCCGGTGAACCAATCCGGTATCAAATCGATGCTTCCCGCATTCCCCTGTGGTGGAGCGGCGAGCCGGCGATCCACCACAGTTGGATGCACTCTGGTCAGGCCAGACCGTGCCGCAGCGCCCATACGGCCGCCTGCGTGCGATCGTTGAGCGAGATCTTCCGGAGTATGTTCTGCACGTGCTCCTTCACCGTCTCCACGCTGATCTCAAGCGAGTCGGCGATCTCCTTGTTGGAGAGCCCCATCGCGACCAGCCGCAGCACCTGCGCCTCGCGGGGGGTGAGTTGCACGCCGCCACTGGTCGCAGGCTCGCGCTTCGCCATGGAGTTGACCATCCGCTTGAGTTGCCCAGACCGCGTAGGGCTGGCGCCCGTCGCCGCGCCCGTGACCGACGCGATCAACTCCTGGCGGGTTGCCGTCTTGAGCAGGTAATCATGGGCTCCGGCCGATACGGCCCGGGCCACATAGGTCGGGTTATCGAACGCCGAAAGGATCACCACGCGGACTGCGGGGCAGGCCGCCCGGAGCCGCTTGATGACGTCGAGGCCGTCATCGTCCTTAAGCCGCACGTCGAGCAGCACGACGTCGGGCTTGTGTTTGCGGGCCTGACGGACCGCTTCCTCAGCCGATGCAGCCTCTCCACAGACCCGGATGTCGGAGTCGCCAAAGAGACTGATCAGGCCCTGACGCACGATTTCGTGGTCGTCCACGATGAGAAGTTTCAATGCCATGGGGGGGAATCGTCACCTGCGGAGAGGGACCTTGTCAAGTTTTTGTAGGATTGGGGACGATGCACGAACTTTCCGTAATCTGCGAATCAGCCGGCGTCATCGCCATCTTGAAACCTGCGGGCATCGCCACGCAGTCGCCGCCTGGAATCCCGTCGGTCGAGGCGTGGTTGCGGGAGCGGCTGCATGGAGGCGATCCAGCGGGGTATGTCGGCGTGCCGCATCGACTCGACCGGGCCGTGTCGGGAGTAGTGCTCATGGCCGCCACACGCCGGGCAGCGCGGAAGCTCTCCCGGCAGTTCGAGCGGCGACAGGTCGCGAAGACCTACCTGGCAGTCGTGCGTCACCCAAAGACTCTCCCGCCAATCGGCGATGAGCCGGCGGAATGGCGCGACTTCCTCAAAAAGCTGCCCGATGAGGCGCGGAGCAGACTGGCCGAGCCGGCGTCGCCCGGGGCCCGCGAGGCGGTGACGTTTGCACAGCAACTGCCGGTCGGTGTTGATGCCCCGGCCGACGCTCTGCTCTTACGGCTCGAGCCACGCACCGGCCGCATGCACCAGCTGCGGATTCAGTCGGCCTCGCGCGGTATGCCGATCGTGGGTGACGAGATCTACGGCAGCCCGCCGCTGGAGGGCACAGATGGCCGGACGCGGCCGATCATGCTCCACGCCTGGAGGATCACCTACGCGGATCCAGATTCGGGTGAACCCGTGGTCATCGAGGCTCCGCTCCCGCACCACTGGCCCGCATGGGCCACGCCGGTTTGATGCACGCCGGGTTGATGCACGCCACTCAGGGCGTGGTCAGCCAGCCTGCATGCCGCATCAGTTGCTCGATCCACGGCGCCGTCCAGGGGTTCCAGGTGGGGGCCGCCACCGAGAGCACCGACAGCCCCAGGAGGATGGAGGCCAGGACGCGGCCGTCGCGGCTGCGGCCGAGAAGGTCGGCCGCGGGCGCGGCGGCGGTCACCCACAGAGGCGCGAGCCAGAATACCCAGCGGAAGCCGCTCGACATGCCGCCGTAGTTGCGGTCGGGCTGCGGCCGCAGCACGTAGAACAAAATCACGACGACCGACACGGCCGCGATCGCGAGGGCCAGATCGGATTCGCCGGCCGCGTCGCGTCGCCGCCGTGCCGCTACCAGAGCGAGGCCCGGAATCACGAGTAGCCAAGCGGGCGTGAGCGAGAGGATGCCGTGATGTCCTGCAATCGCATGCCAGGCATAGGCGGCCCGCGACGGTTCGCCACGATCGACTCCCTTCGGCGACCGCCAATAACTCTCGACAAGCCGGCCGTTCGGCAGCCGGATGGCGTAATCGTACCAGTTGTCGGGATTCCAGGATTCCTCAGTGGCGGCCACCTTCGCTGCGGGGATGCCCGAGGTGCGGTGGGCGTAGGGGGGCACGACCGTGCCGTGCGCGATGTGGTTTGTGCCAAGCGCTGCGGCGGCGACGACAAGCGCGGCCGGCAAGCTTGCTGTCAGCGTGCGGCGCGGATCGCAGCGCAACAGGATCACTGCCACGGCGGCAAGCCAGGCGAGGGCGGGAAGTTCGAAGGCGGCGACAAGCGCCGTCGCGAGGCCCGCCATGGCGAACGACCACCCCGACCGCTCCCCACGGCAGCGGATGGCGACCACGAGCCAGAGACTGGCCGCCGCCGCCGCCGCTGCCGGCAGGTGGTTGGTGAGGACCACCGCGAACGTCGTCAGGAACGTGCCGCAGGCCGCGAGGGCGGCGGCCCAGAGCCGCCCCCAGTCGGATGAACCGACGGCATCGATGCACCGCAGCGTAAAGAAAAGCATGACCGCGAACGGCACCACGCTAGAGACGATCAGGAGCATCCGGCCCATCTCGAAGGGATGGTCGCCAAGCGTCCAGCCAGTGAGCCGGTGCAGGGCCCAATAGGGGCCCGCGCAGAGCACGGAGAGGAGCGGAGGCTTGCTCGAATAGAGATGGACCCGGCCTTCCGCGTCGGGATGCACGACGGCGTCGATGGTGTCCCAGCCGGGCTCGACGACGAGATCCTCGATCGCGAAAGTGCCCTTCTCGACGAGGGCCCGGATCGTGAGCCAGCGGCTCCGATCGTTGCCGGAGAGGAACGGCCGCACGAGCCGCTTTTCGCGCTCGATCTCCGCGCGGACGAGACTGCGGTCGACCGGGCCGCCAGCGTCGGCCTGCCGCTTCACCGCCTCGTCGATGAGCCGGTTTTCGAGCGCGAGCCGGTCAACGCTGGCGACAGACCCGATCCTGCCGAGCACGCCTCCGATCGCCACCGCCGCGAGCAGACCGTAGACGCCCAGGCGGAGCCGCCGCCTCGATGCGGCTTGGTCGTCGGCGTCGGGCACGGTCGTGATCAGGGCGGCGACGCGGCCGAGATCGGCGAGTCCGCGAAAAAACCGTGACACCCCATACTTCGATGTCCCGCGGACACGCGGCCGGTGATGCACCGGCACCTCGAGCACCCGGTGGCCCTCGAGCGCTACGAGCGTCGGAATGAAGCGGTGCATGTCGGTGGGCAGGTCGAGCCCACGGGCCACCTCGCCGCGCATCGCCTTGAGCCCGCAGTTGTGGTCGTGGAGGCGGAGCCCCATCACCCAGCCCACCAGCAGATTGAAGACCCGCGAGGGAAGCGTCTTGTGCCACGGGTCGAGCCGGGGCGTCTTCCAGCCGTTGACGAGGCCCGCCCCCTCGCCCTCGTGAAGCAGGCGGACCATCCGCGGGATCTCGGCGGGATCGTCCTGGCCGTCTCCATCGAGCATCACGATGGCCTCGCCGCGGCAGCGCCGAAAGCCGGTCATCAAGGCGGCCGACTTGCCCAGTCCGCGATCGTGCCGCTCCCCCTGCACCCGGTCATCCGCGGCGGCGGCGGCCATGATTTCGCTCCACGACGCATCGGTTGAGCCGTCGTCGACGATCAGCAACTCCCAGTCGAGACCGGCCGCATCGAGGCGGGCACGGATCTCCTCGACGAGCGGGGGGATGTTGCCCGCCTCGTCGCGGACCGGGACGACGAGAGACACGTCGGGCGGGCGCATGGGTGGGAACCTTCTAGGGAGAGAGCGGAGCTCAAGAATACCGCGGCCCGCTCCGCGGCCGCCATCCCACGAGCCATGCCACGACACGCTGCGGGAAGTGCTGGGTACACTCGGTGGATCCCTAGTCGCCGGAGCGCCTTCCTTTGATGAACCGGCTTGTTTCATTCGGCGTCTTGCTCGGGCTGGTGGTGCTCTTCGGGGTGCTGTCGCTGCGGGTGATGGCGAGTTTCCTGCTGCCCATGCTGATGGCCGCGATGCTGGTGGTCATCTTCGGACCGCTCCATCGTTGGATCCGCGACCGGACGCGCTGGCCCGACTGGGCCGCCGCGGGCCTCAGCACGCTGCTCGTCGTGCTCATCGTGCTGGTGCCGGTGTCGCTGCTCATCTTCCGCGCTGGGGGCGAGGCGTTTGCCATCCTTCGCCGGCCCGAGGGCTTCAAGCTCGACCCTCACGTGCTCGACGGGCTCGTGGCACGGTTCAACGAGACCACCGGCCTGCAGGTGACGGCCGACGCAGTCAACACGGAACTCAAGCGGTTGCTCGAAGACTGGATCGGACCGATTGCGGCCCGCGCCCCGGTGGTGGTGGCGAAGATCCTGATCAGCGTGATCGTGACGATCGTGAGCCTGTTCTACTTCTTTGCCGACGGCGGCCGGATGCTGGAGGCGGTGACGCGGTTGATTCCACTCGACCGCCGCTATCAGTGGCAACTGCTTCAGGAGTTTGAGGAGATCAGCCGGGCCGTCGTGAGCTCGATCCTGCTGGCGGCGGGCGCGCAGGCGATCCTCGCTGGCCTCGGCTTCTACGTGGCGGGGCTCGGCAAGGTGTTTCTGCTCACGCTGCTGACCTTCTTTGGCGCACTTGTGCCGGTGGCCGGAGCGGCGATCGTCTGGGGCACGGCCAGTCTGTACCTGCTGTTCTTTGAGAAAAACACCTGGGCCGCGGCGGGCCTCGCCCTGTGGGGCGCGGGCGTGGTTTCAACCGTCGACAACATCATCAAGCCGATCGTCCTCCACGGGCAGTCGAAGCTCCATCCACTGCTCGCGCTGTTGAGCGTGCTCGGCGGCGTCGGCGCCCTGGGGCCGATCGGCATCTTCGTGGGGCCGATTGCCGTGGCCTTTCTGCAGGCGGCTCTGACGATGCTTCGGACCGAACTTGTCAGCCTCACGGACGAGGGCCGCGCGGCCCTGCCCGGGGCCGAAATGGGTGCAATCGGCCGGCCGCAGGCGGGTCGTGGCAACGATCCACCGGCCGGACTTGCATAGGCGGGGGTCGGGAGGGTGGAATCGTGGAGTTCCGGGCGGGCAGCGACGCATCGCCGCCCCGGCCGGTGGCATGGCCGGGAGTCTGAAGAAAGGATCGATGATGGTTGAGTTTGTGCTGGCGTTGGCGACGCTTCTTGCGACGGGCATTGAGGCCGCGTATGTGCCTACGGACGATGGCGGAGGCGACTACTTCGTCCGCGTCGAGCCGGAACTCTTGAAGGCCACGAGCCCCTATCAGTTTTCGAGCGACGTACCCGCCGATGCCCGCAACGTGCGCCGGGTCAGGATCTTCGTCGGCGACACCTGGCCCCCCGCCGTCGAACGGGCCGTGATCGAGGCCTCGCGAAAGCCCCGCTCGGCCGCGCCGGTCGCCGTGGCCTCTGCACGCCTGCCCGACACGGAGGCGGGCGTGGCCGGCACCGCGAGCCGGCCCTGGGGCTGGCTCATCGGCAGCTTGATCGCGCTGTTTCTCTCGCTCGGCGCCAACGGCTATCTCAGCATGCTGCTCGGCCAGATGCGGCAGCGGTATCTCCGCGATGTCCAACAGGGCATCGTGCAGGTCTGAGACGACTCACCCGGCTCACACGTGATCCGCAGGCGTTCGAGTGCGAGTTCGACTGTGGTGTCTCGCCGGCTCGGGGGCAGCAAAAGTCGCCGCTGCGCGGTCCTGCGGATTGTCGCCCTTGGCGAGGATACGCCCGACGCTCCTCGAGCGTTCGCCGACCCCCGTGCCTTCCGTCAGGAAGCCCCAATCGCAAGCGCGGGGAATGCGGGAA
>CAMBPQ010000097.1 GCA_945869735.1 Planctomicrobium piriforme | reverse complement strand
AGGGCGGCCGACCGGCGAGCAGGTGATAGATCGTCGCGCCCAGCGAGTAGAGGTCGCTGCGGGCATCCACCGCCCTGCCCTCTCCCTGCTCTGGACTCATGTAGAGCGGCGTGCCGAGCGTCATGCCGTGTTGCGTGAGGTCGAGGTTTTCCGACAGCACGCGGGCCAACCCAAAGTCGGCCACTTTTACCTCGCCGGCAGGCGTGAGCAACAGATTCTCCGGCTTGATGTCGCGATGCACGATCCCCTGCTCCGCCGAGCGGGCCAGTGCCGAGCCCACCTGCGTCAGGATCCAAACAGCCTGTCGGGCATCGACAGGTCCGCGGGCGGCGAGCCATGCCTTGAGTGACGGCCCGGCGACATACTCCTCGGCGAGGTAGTGGACGCCGTCCACGCAGGCCACCTCGTGAATCTGCACGATGTTGCCGTGGACGAGCGCCGCCGCCGCACGGGCCTCCTGCTCAAACCTGCCCACTGCCTCAGGACGCCGCATGGCCTCCCCGCGGAGCACCTTCACCGCCACCTGCCGCCCCAGGGAGGTTTGTTCGGCCAGATAGACGTCGCCCATCGCGCCACTACCCAGCCGGCGCACGAGCCGGTATCCTCCGAGGCTCCGGCCCGAGAGATCTTGGTCGACGGCACGTCCTGCGGGATGTGTGTCCATCACCACAGAGTATCGACGGGCCGTGGCGGACCGGCAAACGGCCCGGCATTCCCTTCCTCTTTTTTCTTCGGAGCCCACCATGGCCAAGCCGTCCGCCGCCGAGTTGCAAGCCGCCGCCAAGGCCCTCGACCTCGATGGTTTTGACTACGAAGTCTCCCTCGACACCACGCTCGGTCAGATTCGCCTGGCGCTCGATGCGGGCGTCGCCCCCGGCCATGTCCGCAACATGGTGGCCCTCGCCCAGAGCGGTTATTACGACGGCGGCTGCTTCCACCGGATCATCAAGGGCTTCATGATCCAGGGTGGCTGCCCCGAGGGCACCGGTACCGGCGGCCCCGGTTACAAGATCCCCGCGGAGTTCAACAAGACTTCCCACGAACCGGGCGTGCTTTCCATGGCCCGCACCGGCGACCCCAACTCAGCCGGCAGCCAGTTCTTCATCTGCCTCGAGCGGGTGCCGCACCTCGACAACCAATACACCGCCTTCGGCAAGACGGCCGACGCGGCCAGTCTCGACGTCGTCAAGGCGATCGGCAGCGTGCGGACCGGCGGCGGTGACCGCCCCGTCGATGCGGTCATCATCAAGAAGGTTACCGTCGTCAAGACGCCGAAGAAGTGATCGGTGTGGCGTCGGGCGTCAGACCCGTCGCCTTCCGAAGAGCATCTTGAGGCCCAGGAAGGCGAGCGCCATCCCGCCGGCCGCAGACAGGAGCGGGCCGCGGTGCACGTAGGGATCCGGCAGCCATGCCGGCAGACCGAGGCCCGCCAGCGGCGACGCCTCCCGCTGGGCGGGCTGCCCGGGCCACGGCGGCGGAGCGGCGTTGACGACGCCGGGCGCGGAGGCGACGGGCGTTGCGACGAAAGTCGACCGTTGCACGGCATCCGACACTGGGATGGCGGCGATGCGGTCGGGGGCCGCGGCGGTTCCGATCCCGCGATCGAGGGCCCGCGCGTCGGAAAACTCGGCAAGCGGCATCGGTGTGAAGCCCTTCGAGCCGACTGATCCGAGAAACGCCCGCACCCGCGTCGAGCAACTGCCGATCGTGCGGCCCTCGTTCTGCCCGAAGAGCACGCCCGCGAGCTGCCGCTGTTCGTTGAAGATCGGGCCGCCGGAGTCGCCCTGCCGCGCCGAAGCCTTGAGTTCGACAAACTCCTTCGCATACCCGGTGCCGGGCGAGAGATACTCGGTGCACTCGCCGCTCTCTTCGCGGTAGACACCGCGGCCCAGTCCCGCGATCGTGAGCCGTTCGCCGATCCGCGGCGGTGTTTCCGCGATCGCGATCGGCGTGGCCGTGGGCTTCCAGATAACAATCGCCGCGAGGTCCCACGCCTCGTCCCAGCGGACGACCGTGCCGGCCGATTGAAAGCCGTCTGGGAACTGCACAAGCACCGCCGAGCGGCTATCGCGAATCACGTGCCAGTTGGTGAGCACGAGCCCCTGTGAGCGATTCACGTCGACGAGCACGCCCGAGCCCAACGACGCGCCTGACGATTCGGGGGCCACGATCCGCGCGACGGCGGGATGCGGCGTGTGTCCGGTGAGCATGTAATCGGCGAGATTGTCCGATGACCAGTTGGTAGTCGGATTACCCGTCAGGCCCCAGCCCCAAAACGGATTCTGAGCGTCGGCCGGCCGCGGGTACGCGAGCGCGAGGATCGCGAAAATGACGGATGCCACAGTGCGCCGGCCAGGAGTCGCGGAGTGACCCCGCAGACGGCGGCTCCCTGCGGAAGCGGCCAAGCGGATGCTCGCGTGATCCAGGTCCGGGAGCGGGCTGCCAGTGCCGTGTCGCATGGTTGCCTTTCTTCCCGGCTCGTGAGCCGCTTCAGGTTCTCACACCTCGGACGGCCTGACGGCGAACCTCGCGATCGAGAATCCGCCGCAGGAGTTCTCGGCGGAGCCGCTCGCGTTCACGCGTCTGCTCCTCCGCATGAGCGGCGAGAGCTCGCGTAGTGCGCGCAAGCAGGCCGCGTTGATGAGTGATCATGTCCGACGCTCCTGTCGTCGCGCGGATCCCGGCCAGGTCCGCGCCCAGAAGTGATCGGCACCGTCGTCGCCGTGCGCGAAGTGGAAATCTTGCGGCCCTCACAGGCCGAACGACCCGCAAGGTCGAGCGGCCGGCGCGGGGCGGGTCAGCCCCTGGCCGCCATCGGCCAGACCACGAAGCCTTCCGCAGTCAGCGTGGCGGCCAGGGCCGCCACGTGGTCGTGGCCGGCCGTTTCGACGGTCACATCGACCCCGGTCGAGAAGACGTCGGCCCCGGAAAAGGCCCGGTCGTGCACGATCTCCCGCACGCTCGCGCCCGCCGCCGCAATGGCGGCGGTGAGCCTGGCGATGCCGCCAGGCCGGTCGCTGATCTGCGCCGCGAACCGCCAGCGGCGGCCGTCAGCCACGAGTCCGGTGTCGATTACCCGGTCGAGGATCGTGAGGTCGATGTTGCCTCCGCAGAGCAGGAGCACGATTTTCTTTCCGGCGAGTTCGGGACAGTGGCCGCCGAGCACCGCCGCCAGCGCCGCGGCGGCCGCCCCCTCGACCACCGTCTTCTCGAGTTCGAGGAGCCGGAGCACGGCGAGCGACACCTCCGCCTCGTCAACGGTGACCACCCGATCGACGAGCGGGGCGGCGATGGCGAAGGGCAGCTCCCCCACGAGCCCCACTGCGAGGCCGTCGGCGAGGGTCGGACGGATCGGCACGCGCGTCGGCCGTCCGGCCGCGAGCGAGGCGCTGAAACTCGGTGCGGCCGCCGTCTCGACGGCGACGATCTTGATCTCGGGCCGCAGTGCCTTCGCCGCGACCGCGACACCGGCCATGAGCCCCGCGCCTCCGGTCGGCACGACGAGGGCGTCGGCATCGGGAACGTCTTCGAGAATCTCGAGGCCCATGGTGCCCTGCCCTGCGATCACCCGGGCGTCATCGAACCCATGCACACGAGTCAGGCCGTCGCGGGCGGCAATCTCGACGGCGAGCTGCCGGGCGTCGTCGAACGTGTTGCCTTCGAGAATCACCCTGGCTCCCAGCCGCCGGCATGTCGCCACCTTCACCAGCGGTGCGAACCGGGGCATGACGACGGTCACCGGGATGCCGAGGAGTTTTCCGTGGTAGGCAAGGCCGAGGGCATGGTTGCCGGCCGACGCCGCCACCACGCCGTGGGCCCGCTGGGCGTCATCGAGGAGCAGCAGCGCGTTGCAGGCACCGCGTTCCTTAAAGCTTCCGGTCCGCTGGAGGAGGTCGAGCTTGCAGAACACCTCGGCACCGACGAGCTCGGAAAGCGGGATGCTCCTCGGGCATGGCGAGCGGAGCACGCGGCCGTGAATGCGGGCCGCGGCCGCGCGGATATCGGTGAGCGTCACGGCCGCTGTCATGCGTCACCCACGCGGGCCGGGAGATGAAACGCGCGAACGTCGATCCACTCCATGCCGCCCCGCCGCGCTGCTTCGATGCCCAGGTCGCTGTCTTCCCAAACCACGCACCGCTCGGGCCGTGCCTCGAGCCGGCGGGCGGCCTCCAAAAACGGATCGGGGTCGGGTTTATGACGGTCGGTGTCTTCGCTGGCCACGATCGTGTCGAAGACGCCGCCGAGCCCGATGTGGTCGAGGATGCGGCTGCAGACCGAGTGGAAGCCGCCAGTCACCACCGCCATCGGTACCTTACCGTGAAGCCGACGCACCACGTCGACCACGGGTCCGATCGCCTCGATCCGGGCCAGCTGGTCGAGGAACGATCTCTCCTTGATCTCCACCGCCCGTTCGATGTCGATGGCGATCCCCGCCTCGTCAGCGAGCTTCGCGATGATGTCCCGCGTCGGGCGGCCGCCGAGCGCGTAGAAGCAGTCCTCATCAAACGCGAGCCCATGCGGCCGCGTCACGGCCAACCAGGCCCGGTAGTGGGCCGGCATCGTGTCGGCGAGCGTGCCATCGCAATCGAAGAGGATGGCGTCGTAGGACTGGAGTTGCCACATGGGGATTGCCGGAGCGGGGCGAGGCGGCAGGCCGGTGGTGAGGATCGTAGCGGATTTTCAGCGACGAACCCGGGTCCCGCAACCCGGAAGTAACCTAGGATTCGGGAGTCCCCACCCTCGTGGATGTCATGCCATGCCGTTTTTTCCGGCCCTCGGCCTGCGGGCCCGCCTTCTCCTGCTGGCCATTGCGCCCGCGGCGGCCATCCTCGCGACCGTGCTGGTGCTCAACTTCCTGCGGATGCGGGCACTGATGCTCGAGTTCGGGCAAGAGATCCTGCTCGATCGCGTGCAGGCGATCGCAACCACCATCGAACGCGACACCACCGAAGCGATCACGACGGCGCGGGTGATGGCGATGGCCGCCGAAAACGGCCTGCTCTCGAGCAGGTCCGACGCGCTCCGCTTTACCCGCGACGTGCTCGAGTCGGGCCCCGAGTTCACGGGCGCGTACTTCGGCTATGAGCCCAATGCCGACGGCAGAGACGCCCAGGCCACGACGCCCAGCGCGGGCGGCACGCCGCCGACGGTGCCCGCCGAGGCCCTCGGGAACAGCGGCCGCTTCCTGCCCTACTGGTACCGCGACCGCACCGACTCCTCTCGCCTCCTCCTCAAACCGCTCGTCGGCCTCGACAGTCTGTATTACGAGGGCTGCCGCCAGCGGTTCCTCGACCCCCGCCAGATCGACAAGTACATGGTCACCGAGCCCTACGATTACGAAGGCCAACTGATGGTCGAGCAGACGTTTCCGATCGTCGTCGACGGGCAGTTTCGGGGAGTGGCCGGTGTCGATCGCGCCCTCGACCGGATCCGGGCCCAGTTGGATGAGATCAAGCAGGCCCAGAAGCGCATGGGGTGGAGTCCAGAGATTTTCCTCGTCAGCCGCGGTGAGGAGCCGACCGGCCCGAAGGGGCCGCGGATCATCGCCACCACGCTCAAGACGCCCGACCTGCGAACCAAGCCGATCGAAGACACTCCCTACGCGGCGATCCTCGGCGACTTCCATCGATCGATCACCAACGACCACGTGGTGTCGACAGCCGACCCGGTCACCGAAGTCGCAAGCTTCTATGCGGCCGCGACGGTGCCGACGGGCAGCTGGACGGTGATGATGCAAATCCCGCGTGCCGACATCGTCAACCGCGTGCGGGGTCCGCTCCTTACCTCGGCAGGGATCGCCGCCGCCGGCTTGGCAGGTGTGCTCGGACTGATGGGCTGGCTCACCAACTCCATGACCCGGCGGATCGCCGCGGCCGTCGCCGCCTCTCGTCGCGTGGCTCAGGGCGACTTAAGCGGCACAATCGACCTACGGGGCAGCGACGAGACCGGCCAGCTGCTCCGCGACGTCGGCGCCATGACCGCGAGCCTCAAAGCCATCGTCTCACACGTGAAGCGGGCGAGTATCGACCTCAACGCGACGGCCCGGCAGTTGTCGGCCGCCGGCAGCCAGCAGGAATTGGCGATCGCGTCGCTCGGGGCGAGCACGAGCGAGGCGGCGGTGGCCAGCCGCCAGATCGCCGTCACCGGGAAGGAACTCCTGGGCACAATGGGCGAGGTGGCGGGCGTGGCCGCGGAAACAGCCCATGTCGCCGACGCCGGCCGGGAAAACCTCGCCGAAGTAGGCGACACGATGGCCCACCTCGAGCAGTCGACGGCGGAGTTTGCCGAGCGGCTGGCCACGATCCGACAGCGGGCCGAGGACATCAACATGGTGATCACGACGATCACCAAGGTCGCCGACCAGACCAACCTCCTCTCGATCAACGCCGCGATCGAGGCCGAGAAGGCTGGTGACTATGGCCAGGGATTCATCGTCGTCGCCCGTGAGATCCGCCGGCTGGCCGACCAGACCGCCGTGGCCACGCTCGATATCGAGCGGCTCGTCGAGCAGATGCAGGAGGCCGTGAATGCGGGGGTCGCGGAGATGGAGCGATTCGGGGGCGAGGTCAAGACGGGTGTGGAGCGGGTGGCCGGGATCAGCGGCCAGTTTGCCGACGTCATCGACAAGGTGCATGGGCTCAGCGGCCGCTTCGAGCATGTGAAGGAGGGCATGCAGGCCCAGGCTGCGGGGGCGGAGCAGATCACCGACGCGCTGGTCACGCTCACCGACGGCTCCCGAGCCGCGGCCGACGCCCTGCGGGAGTTCAAGCAGGCCTCGCAGCACATGGTCGCCTCCGTCGAGGGCATGACCGACACGGTCAGCCGCTTCCGGATCGAAGGGTGAGCCCCTTTCACGAGAAGCCTGGCAATTTAGGCAAGGCTCAAAGCGAGTGCCGGTTCCGGGTTCATTGCCGGAAATGCTCATTGTCTGGGTGGCGTCAAGTCGATCACTCCTGACGATTGTGCCATGTATCGGCACAGGATCGCCTCGCACGGATGGCGTCCTCCGTCAGGAAGTTGCGACATTGATGAGCAAACCAGCCCTCGGCCGCCGCGGAAAACGCGGCCTATCGCGCCTGCGATCGCTGCGTCGTCAGGCCACGGCGTGGCGACGAAGCGCCCGCCGAGCCATGGCCCTCGCTGTCATTGGCACTGGGATCGCCGCCGGCGGCTCTCCCGCGTGGGCACAGATGGGTCAAGTTGCGATGGCTCCCACTGGCGGCGGCGTCAACCGGGCCGTCCAAGGATTCCAGGGACTCAACGAAAATGGCCCAGGCATCCTCTACTACGGCATCAACGCCGCGGATCGTGGCCTCGGGTACCAGGGCAGCTACATGACGCTCGGGGGCTTCGTCCCCGGATTCGAAGACGATCTGGGCGGCTTCTGGGCAGCCGACCTCCGCGGCCATCTCTCCACCTACGGCGGCTTCTTCTCCAACGTGGGTGCCGTCCGCAAGCAGTTCCTCGGCGGCTCGTTGCTCGGCATCGGCGTCTACTGGGATTACGACGGCGATCTCAACCAATACGCCGACACGCCGATCGAAGGCACGTCGGCCGTGTTTGCCGGCGGTCAGGTCTACAACCAAGTTGGCATCTCGGGCGAGTGGCTCACCGATTGGGGCAATCTCCGATCCAACGGCTACATCCCTGTCGGTACCACGGCCCAGTACGTGGGGCCATTCGTCGAGAACGTGGTACTGTGCAAGAACGGCGTCAATGCCGGACTCGCCGGCACGGATCTCGAAGTCGGTGCCTACGTTCCAGGACTCTCCGACTGGGCCGGCATGATCAACGTGGGTGGCTATGCCTACGGCAACTCCCGCTACGACTTCGCAAACGGCCAGGACGTCGTGCCCTGGTTCGGCGGTGTCTACACGCGACTCGACATGACGTTCCTCGAGAACTGGGACTTCTCGCTTCAATACAATAACGACAGCTACTTCGACTCGACCGGCTTCGCGCGGCTCACCTACCGCATGGGCGGCAGCCGGCGTCGCAACGTGCCCGATCAGATGGAGCAGCCGATGATGCGCAACGAGCACATCGTTCGCGCTCATCAGACGCCGGAGGTGGCGATCAATCCGGAGACCGGCACACCGTGGCGGGTGATCCACGTCGACAATACTTCCGCCGTTC
>CAMBPQ010000096.1 GCA_945869735.1 Planctomicrobium piriforme | reverse complement strand
TGCCCGAGGATGCTCGCAATCGTGTGGATGACGGTGTCGCGGCCTCCGGCAAACGTCAGGTTCGCAAAGCCGATCATCTCGCTCCGCGTGAGCTGCCGGCCACGAAACGTCACCTTCGTGAGCAGGCTGAAAAAATCATCGCCGGGGGCTGTCTCCGCGCGATCAAAGCAGGCGTGGAGATAGGCGTCCAGTGCGGCGGCCTTCGCCTCGCCATCGCCGCCGTGGAAGACATGCACCCCCCAGCCGATCCAGCGGTCGGCCTCGGCCTCGGGCACGTTGAGGAGCACGGTCAGCGCCCGCGACTGGAGCGGGAGTGCGAAGCCCTCCACGACCTCGTTCGTCTCGTGGGCGAGCGACTCCTCGACGAGGCGTGTCACGATCGCCTCGATTCGTTCCAGGTAGGCCGGCTCCCGGGCCCGGAGAAACAACGGCTCGACGAGCTCCCGGTATTCCGTGTGGTCGGGCGGATCGGTCTCGATTGGCAGTTGCCGGTCGTGCCGCAGGTGCTCCTCCGAGGGGATCGGCACACGAAAGGGCGCATCGGAGCTGAACGTTCGCCAGTCCTTGGCCGCCCGCCGGACCTCCTCGTGCCGCAGCAGCATGGGGATGGTCTCGTCGCCGGCAGGAATTGGCAAGACGCCCTCCTGCTGCCGGGCGTCGCGGAACGGGTCGGGAAGTTCGTCGCTCATCCTGGTGTAGCCCTCGTCATCGGATGACACGTGCCCCGCCCCCCTTGATTTGTTTTTCGACCTCGGCCCGGGTGGCCATCGACGTGTCGCCGGGAGTCGTGCTCGCCAGGGCCCCGTGGGCGGCGCCGTACTCGACGGCCTTCTGCGGGCAGTTGAACTCCAAAAACCCGAAGGCCAGGCCACTGGCGAAACTGTCGCCGCCGCCGACCCGGTCGAGGATCTCGAGTTCCGGGTACTTACGGCTGTCGTGGAACTTTCCATCGTGCCAGCAGATCGCGCTCCAGTCGTTCTTCGTGGCCGTGATCACGCGGCGGAGCGTCGTGGCCGCGACCTTGAAGTTGGGAAACTCCCTCACGGCCGTCTCGATCATCTGCTTGAAGGCGTCGGTCTCGATCGCGGAGATGGCATGGTCTACGCCGGCGACCTCGAAGCCGAGCGACGCCGTGAAGTCCTCCTCGTTGCCGATCATCACGTCGACGTGCCTGGCGATCTCACGGTTGACCTCGCGGGCCTTCGGCTGGCCACCGATGCTCTTCCAGAGGCTCGGCCGGTAGTTGAGGTCGTACGACACGATCGTGCCGTGCTTCTTGGCCGCCTTCACCGCCTCGATCGTGACCGCGGCGGTCGTCTCGGAAAGGGCCGCGAAGATGCCGCCGGTGTGGAACCAGCGAACACCGAGTTTCCCGAAGAGGTGATCCCAGTCGACGTCGCCCGGCTTCATCTGGCTGGCGGCCGTGTTGCCGCGGTCGGGCACGCCCACGGCGCCGCGGATCCCGAACCCCCGCTCGGTGAAGTTGAGGCCGTTTCGCACCGTGCGGCCGATGCCGTCGTCGGCCCGCCACTGAATGAAGTCGGTGCACACACCCCCCTGCATGATGAAATCTTCGACGAGGTGCCCCACCTCGTTGTCCACGAAGGCGGTCACGACCGCCGTCGTGAGTCCGAAACACTTTCGCAGGCCGCGGGCGACGTTGTATTCGCCTCCCCCCTCCCACACGCTGAACTGCCGGGCCGTGCGGATCCGGCTCTCGCCCGGGTCGAGCCGGAGCATGACCTCGCCCAGCGAGACCTCGTCGAAGGTGCAGGATTCCTGGGGCTTGATCGGGAGGGCCATGCGAGGGTGCTTTCTGGGGAGAGGTGGCGGTGCGTCAGGCGGTTGACAGGGCGTCGGGGTCAAGGGCCGCGAGCCCCGCCTCGTGGGCGATTTCGTTGAGGGCTGCGACCTCGGCCGTTGAAAACAACAGGCCGCCGGCCGTGTCGCTCCGCGCCGCTGCCGCGGCCTCCAGCTGCCCGGGCAGCATGCAGGCGTCGTTGCCGTGGCCGAGGATGTCGGATAGCACGGCCTGCACGTTGCCTGCCTGCGAGCGACCCTTCGCGAAGGCCCCGCCGCTCAGCGCCTCGGGGTGGATCACCTGGAAGAAGAACGCGCAGCTCTGCTTCTCACCGGCCACGGATGAGCGGCTGCGGAGCGTCGGCAGCGAGCCGCCGATGAAGCCCGCCACGATCTCGTTGATCAGCGACAGGCCGTAGCCCTTGTGATCGCCGAACGGCAGCAGCGACACGGCCTTGTCGGGATCGGTCGTCGGGTTGCCGTCCTTGTCCACGGCGGCATTCGGCGGCAGCGGCTTGCCTTCGCGCTTGAGCTGCTGCACGCGGCCCATCGCGATCACGGAGGTTGCCCTGTCGATTACGATCGGGAAGCCCACCGCCTCGGTCGTCGGGAAGCCCCAGGAATGCGGGTTGGTGCCCAGCGTGGGAAACACGCCCTTGAACGGCACCACCTCCGCCAGCGACGCGGTGCAGTTGGTGTAGGCGATGTAGCCCTTCTTCGCGGCCTCCATCACGTAGCCGCCCCCCCAGAGATAGTGGAAGGCGTTGTCGATCGAGACCGTGCCGCAGCCGTAGGTGTCGGCAAGCCTCATGCAGGTGTCGATCGCCTCCCAGGCCACCGCCTGGCCGAGCTTCTTCTGGGCGTCCCAGGCCTCCGCGGCCTTGAACCGGCTCGGGAGCCGCCGGATCGAGGCCTGCGGCACGCAGCCGCCGGCCTTCGAGCCGAACAGCTCGTCGAGGTGCAGGGCCTTGATGGCGTTGTGGGTGCGGATGCCGTGCCGCGTGGCCGCGGTGGCGAGTTTCGCGGCGTGCTCCGCCTCGGCTGCGTCGAAGCCGCGGTGGAGGTAGGCGGAGCGGACGAGCGCCTCGTGGGTGTCGACGGGAACGACGTGGAAGGTTTCGGCCATCGACTCAAACGACTTTCTTGACGGGGACTTCGGGGTTCACCTGGGCGAGCGGCTGCTCGCCGTGCATCGCCCGGATCAGGTTGGTGACAGCGGCCATCGCCTGCCGCTGGACGCTCTCGTGGGTCCGGGAGCCGATGTGCGGTGTGACCAGGCAGTTGGGCAGCCTCGTGAGCGGGTGGTCGGCCGGCGGCGGCTCCTCGTCGAGCACGTCGGTGCCATAGCCGCGGATCCTGCCCGACTGCAGGGCCGCTGTCATGTCGGCCGTGTTGACGATCTCGCCGCGGGCGCAGTTCAAGACGATCACGCCCGGCTTCATCTTCGCGATCGTCTCGGCACGGACGAGGTCGCGGGTCTCGGGGGTGAGGTTCGTATGCAGCGAGAGGTAGTCGGACGCCGCAAAGATCTCGTCGATCGAGGCGGCCCGCGGGATGCCCTGCTCCTTGGCAAACGCCTCGTCCCAATAAACATCGTAGCCGATCGGCTTCATGCCGAACGCCTTGGCTCGGATCGCCACCTCCTTGCCGATGCGTCCCATCCCGACGATGCCGATCGTCTTGTCGAGCAGCTCGTGGCCGGTCTGCCGCTTCCATCCGCCGCTCCGCACTGAGTCGGTGTGGAACAGAAGGTTTTTCTCAAGCGCCAGCAGAAGCAGGAACGTGTGCTCGGCGACGGTCGAATGATTCACACCCGGTGTGAACAGGAGCGGGATGCCAAACTCTGTGCAGGTGGGGACGTCGATCTTGTCGACGCCGATCCCGTATTTGCTGAGCACCTTCAGTCGCGGCCGCGCCTTTTCCAGCACGGCCCGGGTAATGGCGTCGTCGCCACAGATGTAGCCGTCGATGTCGCCGACCTGGGCGAGCGTGTCGGCCTCGGAGAGCGGGCCGCGAGCTCGGATCACCTCCCAGCCGGTGGCAGCGAGCATGTCGTGGTGCATGCCGGGCGTGTCTTGGAACGAGGTCGTGGTGAGTAGGATGCGCGGTGTCATGCGGGGGTCCCGAGGACTGGAAACCCCTCAGACTACGCGGTTTCAGGGGAATCGACAATTCACAAACCGGCTACCGCCCGCTCGGTGACAAACGCCTCGAGGAGCGCTGCGTGGCGGCCGTTCCACTTCCAGAGGTGGCAATCGCGGCGGTCGAGCGGGCCGGCACCGACGAGGCCCGTACGGTGCAGCCAATACGACTCACCGGGGCTGAGTGGATGCCGCGCGAACTCGGCCGCCCGCTGGAGTGGCACCCGCATCTTGATCCAGTTCCAAAGATGAGCGTGGAGCCGCTGGGTGTCGTCGGGAGAGCGGATGCACCACAACCGGTATTCGAGTTCGGTGACGGCGACGAGACGGCCCCCCACGAGGGCGGCGAGATCGCCGGCCGACTCGAGCACGGCCGTCGCGGCAGCCATCCCGGCCGCAGACGTGGTCAGGACCAGCGCGGGATCGGCACCGGTTCCGTATCCCAAAGCACGGCGGGTCTGCCGAATCGCCTCGACCTCGGACAGTCGCGTCGCAAGTGCGGCGCCCAGGATCGAGCGCTCTGCCGCCCACTGGGCGTCGCCGGCTGGCGGCGTGGGCAGCGGCTTGCCCAGACGGTGTTCGACCACGAACGCCCGGAGGCCTTGGAGCCAGGCGTTGGTGGTGGTCTGCGTCATGGGTCGGGGGGCCTCGCACTCAAAACGCGAACAGCGGGCCGACGTGCCAAGAAGGCATGCCGACCCGCCGTTCCAATCTTACCGTCTGTTGACGCAACCACCCGTGGATGGCGGGGATGGTCGTCAATGATCAGCGGCTGAGGAACTTCTCGCGGAGCCACTCGTTCTTCTTCCGCTCGAGCTCGACGAGCTTGGCGACCGGGCCCTTGCGGGCGGCGCCGATTTCCGAACGGGTGTTTTGAGCCTGCGAGGCCGAGGGGGCAATGACGAGGGTGGCGAGCACGGCGACGATGATCAGCATCCGTTGCATGGAGAACATCCTGATTGAGGAGAGGTGACGGGAGGCAAGTGAGCGACGCGGTTCAAATCCGTTCCACATCATCGCTCGAGAGGGAGTTTCGGCAGGTGGTGCTGCGGCTCTTCATGCCCGGCTCGCCGGGTGATACGCGAGAAAAAATCGCCATCTCGCGAATTCACGGCGCGTCATGCACTCGCGACACGACCCGACCCGCATTCCCGCGTTCGAGGGGTCGGAAGAACGATTTGTGTGCGGCATCAATTTGACGCGGCGCGATCTGCGCGCATCCGAGCGGCCGTTACTACCGGCCTGCTCAGCGGGTCGGCTTCCGTGCCGGCGGGGCAAGTGGGGCCAGCGGGGCCAGCGGGGCCAGCGGGTCATCGGGCCAAGCGTGCTTCGGGTAGCGTCGCCGGAGCTCTTTCTTCACGTTGGGGTAGGTAGTGCTCCAAAAACTCGCGAGGTCGCTCGTCACTTGCTGTGGGCGATGGTTCGGGCCCAGCAAGTGGAGGAGCACGGGCACGCGTCCGCCTGCAATCCGCGGGGTGTCACCGACTCCGAAGAGTTCCTGGATGCGGATGGCGAGCAGGGGGCCGCCCACAGGCTCGTACTGCAGCCGGTGCCGCTTACCCGTGGGGAGGTCGATCTGTGTCGGGGCGAGCCGCTCGATTTCGGCGACCCGGTCGTATCCGACGAGGGCGTGCAGATGCGATGTCCAGTCGGCCGACTTCACTTCGTCAAGTGACCGCATGCCCCGGCAGAGTTCAGGGAGAAGAGCGGCGATGGCCGTGTCGTCGAGTCGCGGCAGGGCGAGCTCAGGAAGCGTGGCGGCCAGCCAGCGGCAGCGGGCCAGAAACCCACCAGCGGCCGAGTCGGCCGCCGGCATCAGGCGGTCGAGTTGTGCGGCAGCCTCCCGGGCAAGGAGGGCCGCTGCGGCGTCGTGGTCGCGGATCGTGGTCGGTGCCTCGTCGATGACGAGGTCCATCCACAATGTCCGCAGCCGTGCCTCCACTTGCCTCCGCGTCGGGTGGTAGAGCAGCTCCTCCGCGCTCTTGAGGTTGGCCGTGGCGAGCGGTTCGAGATCGAGCCAGGATCGCTCCACGACCGACGCCTGCCGCACGCCGGCCTCGCCCGTCGAGTCGTCGAGGTCGACGGCCAGAAACAGTGGTTCACCGCGGACCCGCGACGAGTCGAGCCGCACTCCCCTGCCCCCCACGAGCGATCCCCGATCCTGCGTGCCCGGACGGAGCCGGGCGAGGCGGTCTGGAAACGCCTCGAGGAGGGCGAGCATGACCGCCGCCGCTGGATCCGTGGCCCGCGGTGCGAGTGGAACGTCCACGAGCCGGTAGAGCTGCTCAGCCACCCGCAGCACATTGCGGGCTCCGCCGGGATGCGGGTCGAGCGCGGCGGCGTCGCCCTGGATGCCAAGATGAAAGGCCTGGAGCGCGGCGATCCGGTCGACGACGTCGGACTGGGTGCGCACGGCATGACGGTCGCGGGGGCCGCCGCCCCGCGGCACCCGAAAGGGATCACGTTCTGAAAGCAGGGCCGCCGCAATCGACGCCTCACGAAGCACACCATGCCGCGCGCCTGCGAGGAGGAGCCGGGCCAGCCGCGGATGGGCCGGCAGTCGGAGAAGATCGACGCCCAGAGGCGTGACGCGGTCGCGGCCCCCCGTCTCGCAATCGATCGCACCTAGGTGGGTCAGCAGCCCGCGGGCATTGGTGACCGCCTCCGGCGGCGGCGGATCGAGCCAGGGAAAGTCGCGATCCTCGCCGAGGGCGAGCAGCTGGAGAAGCGGACCGGAAAGATCACCGCGGACCGCCTCGGGTGCTTCGGCCGCCGGGCGGTGCTGGTGTGACGATTCGTCCCATAGCCGCCAACAGATGCCCGCGGCGGTGCGGCCCGCGCGGCCGGCCCGCTGGTCTGCGGCGGCCTTCGCGATCTGCACGAGCTCCAGCCGTGGCAGACCGGTCGCATGCGACACGCGGCTTTGCCGCGCGAAGCCCGAGTCGATCACAGCCGTCACGTCGGGGATTGTCAGCGACGTTTCCGCGACATTGGTCGAGAGGATCACCTTGCGGCGGCCGATGTCGGCGAGCACGCTGTCTTGCTGGTCGGGGGGCAGGTCGCCGTAGAGTACGAGCACGGCATGCCCCTGCCGTTCGAGCGCCGCCGAGATCTCCTGCTGGCAGCGGATGATCTCGCCGACACCGGGTAGGAAGATGAGCACGTGGCCAGTGGTCGCCCGCACAGCCTCCGGCACCGTCGCCGCCACAAGCTCGCTGAGGTCGCGGCGGTCGCCGTGCTTCAGATACCGAATCTGTACCGGAAACATCCGCCCGGTCGCCGAGACGACCTCGCACGGAGCCCCCTCGCGGCCGAGCAGCGCCGCCACCGGCCCCGCGTCCAGCGTGGCGCTCATCACGATAATCCGCAGGTCGGGCCGCAGCGTCTCCCGCAGTCGGACGAGCAGGCCGAGGACGAGGTCCATCTCCAGCGATCGTTCGTGAAACTCGTCGAGCACCACGGCTCCGATCGAATCGAGGACCACGTCGCCCACGAGTCGCCGCAACATGATGCCGGTCGTCTCCACGACGAGCCTCGTGTCACGGCTGACGCACGACTCGAACCGTACCTGATAACCGACTTCACCCCCCGGCTCACCACCGCGAAGGTGGGCAATCTGTCGGGCCACGGCGCGGGCTGCAAGCCGCCGCGGCTGGAGGAGCACCACCTTCAGTTCCCGCGGCAGGTCGTCGAGCACCGCTGCCGGCACGAGCATCGTCTTGCCAGAGCCCGGCGGTGCCGTGACGATCACGGCGCCACCGCGAGATGCCTGCACGACCGCGTCGAGAACGGCAGCGACAGGAAGGTCGGGGGGAAGTGTGGCAGGCATCGGACGCTCGGCGGGACGCGGAACCGCGAACCGCTGCGACCGTCGGGTCACACCTCGTCGCGGTACTCAAACTTATACTTGCCCGGGTTGGGCACAGGGTAGCGGCCTTCCGCGTCGGCGACGAGCGGGGCGGGCGATTCCATCGTCAGGTGCTCCACGCCCGCCGTGAGATCGTCCGGGCAGTCGAGCATCTCCTGGAACGTGACTTGGCGGCCGGTGTGGGCGGAGAAGCGCCCCATGGCGGTGACGAGGCTCGCCTCGGCCCCACGCACCGCTTCGTTGTAGGGCGTGTCGGCCGCGATCGCCGCGACGAAGTGCTCCCACTCACGGCGATAGGGGCTCGCTTCCGGCTGGTCGGCCGTCCAGAGGATGTTGTCTTTGGAGACGTTCTGGGATTTGTAAATCGTCGACTTGGCCGGCGAATGGCCGCTCGTGGAGATCGTGAACGCGCCCTTCGAGCCCTGG
>CAMBPQ010000095.1 GCA_945869735.1 Planctomicrobium piriforme | reverse complement strand
TCGGCCACCCGAGCATCCTGGAGCAAAATCCCCCGGCGGCGAGCATGTCACCGCCGGTGAACCAATCCGGCACCGTTTCGCCCGCGACCCCACGGGCGCACTGCATGGGCAACCCCACGCCCACAAAGTTCCCCGAAGGACCGGAAAAGCGTCCTGCCCCAGATGATCGGGGTTTACTGTTGTGGAGGCATGAAGAGCAAGCACCGGCGACGCCTCTCCGCGCGTTTTTCTTCGCGATCCCCCCGGGGGGATCGCGGGGCGGCTGTGTCGCTCTGTTCAGCGGGTGGCGTTGGCCGCGGGGCGGCCCGCGATGAACTGCGGCTGCGCCGCCGACCCCCCCTGATCGTCGAAGACCGTCCAGACCGGGGTCCGCTGGCGGAGTTTGGTGAGGTACTCCTCCGTCGCCGCATGCCGCCGCTCGGTGAGCATGGTGTCGCGGATGCCGACCTGCGCCTCGATGAAGGGCGTCCGGCCAGCGTCCTGTCGTTCCACAACCCGCACAATGTGCAGCATCTCTCCATCCTCGAGGATCGCGCTCAACTGGCCGATGGGAAGCGAGAAGATGGCCTCATCGAGTGTCTTCGAGGCAAGGCTGCCCTTGTTGGTCCAGTCGAATGTTCCTCCCTGTGACGCCGTCGGCCCTTCCGAGCGGGTCCGGGCGATGTCGGCGAACGCTCGTCCGCCGAGCACCTCGTTGCCCATCTCGGCCAGGAGGTCCCAGGCCTTCTGGCGGGATCGCTTGAGCCCCGTCTTGACCGTCAGCGCCTCGAAGCGGGCCTTTGCCAAAAACTCATAGTCCGCGAGGCGGTTCTGGTAGCAGGCAATCAGTTCGGCGTGAGGGATTTCTTCATCGGCCATCACGTTTTTCCGCATCCACTCTTGGGCCAGGCCGCGCTCGAAGAACATCTTTCGCATCCGGTCGAGCGACATGCCGCGGGCCCGGAGCGACTTCTCGAACTCCATCGAGTTGGGCGAGTTGGCTTCCTTCATCATCTTCGGTAGTTGCTGGTCGTCGAAGGCCTTGTCGACATTCTTCCGGATCTCCGGGAGTTTGTCGGCCGGAATCTCCCGGCAGGCGTCGACGTAGACCAGCAGCGTCTCGACATGGGTCCCGAGCACCTGCTGGCAGATCTGTAGCCGCAGGGCCCTGACCTGATCGGGCGGCATGCCGGGCGTAACCTTCTCCAGCCATTCCAACGCCTTCGGTGTGAGAAGGTCGGCCTCCAGCACCACCTCTGGGCCGACGCGGGCGATCACCATCGCCGTCTCCAGCGACTGCATGCCGGGAATCTCTTCTGTCCGCGTGGGAACCGGCGTTTCAAAGGCGGCTGTCACCACGCCCTTGAAGGGGGCCACCGTCTCGCCGTCCTTCGCCACGGCCTTGGCGACTTCGCTTGCAATCAGTTGGCTGACGGGCTCGAGCGGTGAGCCGGGATTGGCACGGATGCTCGAGAGCACGTGGTTGTCGCTCGCCGTGTCCTTCGCAGTCGGCCAACCCTTCGGCCGCGACACCGTGTCGGGGATGGTCGGCACCTGTGCCGGGTTGACCGCAGCCCGTGGCGCGGTCGGTGGCGGCGAAGTGTCGTCGGCGACGGTGGTGAGCGCCGCACAGCAGATCAGCGCGGCGGCGAGTCGTCGTGGGAGCATGCGGCGGTCACGTGGTCGGTGGTCTGGGATCACGGGAGGGCGGGACTATAGGGCCGCCCGCAAGGCGGTCGCAAGAGCGGCCCAGTCGCGGTAAACCGCCCGGCTTTCACGGCTCCGCGGCTCTGCGGCAGTTCTGAGCAGGGCCGGAGGCGGTGGCATCCTGCGCCGGACTGGACGATCCGGCCTCCGCGGCCCTCTCATGGACACTGGTATGAAAACCGAGACAGGGCTCGCGGGCACTCCGATGTGTGGAATCGTAGGAATCTGGAAGCGGAACGGAGAACGTGCCGACCCGGCTCTCGTCGAACGCATGTTGGCGACCATCCTGCATCGGGGGCCGGATGGCGGTGGAGTCTGGTCGGAAGGTCGCATAGCACTCGGGCATCGTCGGCTCTCGATCATCGACCTGTCGGCGGCCGGGCATCAACCGATGCTGACTGCAGACCGCCGGGGGGTGCTCACCTACAATGGCGAGATCTACAACTATCCAGAACTCCGCCTTCACCTTCAGCAAGAGGGCGTTTCATTCGTCGGAACGTCCGACACGGAAGTCCTCCTGGCGGCCCTCCATGCCTGGGGACCGGAGCGAACCATTCCCCTCCTCAACGGGATGTTCGCCTTTGCCTATCTCGATCTCCGTTGCGGAGCGTTGTGGCTGGCCCGCGACCGCCTCGGCATCAAGCCGCTCTATGTGGCGGAAGCCGGCCAGGACATGCTCTTCGCCTCGGAGGTCAAAGCCATCTTCGCTCATCCCGGAGCGGTGAAGCAGGTCGACGAAGCGGCCCTGAATCGCAGTTTTCTTACCAGGCGACGCTCCCACGACACGCTCTTTGCGGGCGTCACCGGCTTGCCGTCCGGCAGTTGGTGGAAGGTGACCCCCGACGGGATGACGAAGCACCGCTACTTTGATGTCGAGACCGCGCTTGATCGGAAGCGTCTGACCGACAATCACCGGTCGATCGATTTGAAAACTGTCACCGAGGCCCTGGAACGCAATCTCCGGGAGAGCGTTCGCATTCATCTCGCAAGTGATGCTCCCATCGCCGCGATGTGCAGCGGCGGAGTGGATTCAAGCCTCGTTGCGGCGTATGCCGGTGATGACCGACCGGGCATGGTCGGCTACGTCGCCGAAGCACCGGTCGGGAGCGGCGAGGCGGCCCAGGCACTACGTGTCGGTCGCCATATCAAGATCCCGATCCGCGAGGTGGCGGTCCCCCGCGAGGATTACCTTCGACTCTGGCCGGTCTGCAACTGGCATCTCGACAGCCCCGCCCACCATCCCAGCGAACCCGCCCTGCTCTCCGTCGCCAAAACCTGCCGGGCGGACGGCATCAAGGTGCTCCTCACCGGAGAGGGCGCCGACGAGCTCTTTGGCGGCTATCCCTGGCATGTTGCCGCTCACCGGTACTGGCGGCGCTGGAAATGGTTGTCGGCGATGGTGCCGTCTCGCCTCGGGCAGCGTGCATCAACCCGGCAACACGCCTTTCCCCTGCAGCAGCCCGTCATGAGCAGCACCCACCACCGGCGCAGATCCCGCATGGCGCTCGCCGCCGATGCCGAGCGTGATTTTCTTCCGCGCAGGCTGTTCGCCAGTCTCCCGGGAATCGATCAGCTCTCCGACCGCGCCCTGGTCGTTTCCGGCCTGACCGACCTCGTCGAGCACCTCTCGTGGGTTCTGCACCGACACGATCACATCAGCATGGCCGCGTCAATCGAGATGCGGGTTCCGTTTCTCGAGAACTGCCTGATCGACTTCGGCATGCATCTTCCCAGCCCGGTCAAGCTTCGGCGCAGCCAGGCCAAATGGGCGTTGAAAACCGTCGCGCTCAAACGCCTCCCACGCGACGTCGTCTTTGCCCGTAAAAAAAGGGTTCCCGATGCCTCACTCCTACACGGATGGCACCGAACAAATCCTGCTCGGCGGACTCCTGGCCGATCAGTTGCAGTGGTCGAGAGCGACGACGGAGTTCATCGTCGACGACCTGAGGCACGACATTGACATGCGGTTTCTCATGGTTGGGACGGAAATCTGGCTGCGGCAGCAGTTCGGCAACGAGACCTCGGCCGCGATCGGCGAGCAACTCCTCGCGCACGCCCGCTGATGGTTCCGCCAGGCCACGCGGCGGTCGCCGGGAAACGTTTCCTCGAGGACGGCGCCTCATGCTGAGGGCCCCCATCCCGACCGCCGTCCAAGACGTCGATCAGCGGCCAAGCGAGACGGCGAGGCGGGCTGGGGCCAACGCCCGGGCCCGCGACTGAAGCGACTGGGACGGGGCCACGAACCGAGCCGAGACGTCGTATTGGCCGCCGAACGTGTCGGTCGCGCCTGTCGCCCGGAGGACCAGTACATACGTGCCGGCGGCGGTGACTCGCGGCGCGGTCACCGACGCAGTCACCACGCCCTTCGTGTTCGCCGTCGTGACCACCCAACTGCCGACCGGTGTCCACTGGCCGGAGGCGGCGTTCGGGACTTGATAGAGGATGTAATGGTACGTTTTCGAGGCGACGCCCTGCGCCGTGAACGAGAGCACGCCCGCCTTGACCGCCGGGCCCACCGTGAACGTCAGCGGCGTGGGAGCCTTCGCGCTGGCCCAGCGATTGAGCTTGATCGTCACCGCCGTGGGAAACGCGCTGGTGAGCGTGGGATCGTTGCCCCCTTGGTCGTCGTAGGCGAAGCCGTAGGCCAGTCCCACCTGCGAGCCCGGCTTGGTGACGCTGACACCGGGCTGGTGGAGGAACCCGGCGTAGTAGTTGGCCCAGTTGCTGCCGGTCGTGTTGGCCTTTGGATAAAACGTCGCGGCGTCGTTCCAGGCCGCGGTCACGTCCTGATTGACCGGCACGGCGTTGGCGACGCCGCGATTGAAGGCCGACACGATCGTGTTTTCGACGTCGAGGAGGATCTGGGACGTCGCCCCGGTGCCGGAGAGCTGGACGGCGTTGGCCTGGCCGATCCCGTCGGCGAACGCGCCGAGGCAACCAAACACCATCGCGCCGGACGACAGCGTGCCGGTCCAGGGAGGGGCCGCCGGCACGAATGACGCATGCACCGTGGCGGTGCCGGTGCCCGCCCCGCTGAAGCTAATCGTGGGGAGCGACGTGTAGCCAGCCCCGGGCTTCGTCAGGGCCACGGATGCGATCGTGCCGCTTCCGTCGGTCACGAAAAAACCCTCCGCGGTCGTCGTGGCACCGCCGCCGCTGAAGGTCAGCGTGCCGACGGTGTTGGGCGTGAAGCCCGCGTTGTCACCCGACGCGACCGCGAGGCTGCCCAATCCCGTGCCGTGCGGAAAGTTGTCGGGGAACGTGCCCCGCGGGCGGTTCTCCTTCAAGAACGGGGCATAGATCCGGTAGGTCTGGCCACCGCCCACCACGGTCCAGTTGGCATCGGCCTGCTGGAGTTCGAGCACCGTGAACTGGCCCGGCACCTGGAAGGTGTACGTGCCCGTCCCGCTCGTGGTGGTGCCGGCGATGCTGACGGTCGTCACGTTGTTCACGTCGATGGACGGCGCGGCCGTGACCACGGCCGTGTCCGTGATGCCCGGGCCGGTCACGAGCAGGTTCGTGCCCAGCGACACATTCGCAGGGGCGGTACCGCCGGGCACCGCCACCGCGGGGAACGAGAGCGTGCCTGCCGCCAGCGTGACGCTGTCGTACTGGTACGACAGCGGCTCGAAGCCGGTCACGGTCTGGCCGACGAAGTTGAATCCGTCGCGCTGGAGGCGGAAGCTGCCGGTGGGCTGATAGCGGCTGAAGAACTCGGTCAGGGAAGCATCGAAATACTGCCGGAGCACTTCCTGGCCGGCCTTCGTCATGTCCGGCGGCGGATTGGTGATCGCGTCGGATGGATTGAGGAGCCGGTAGGGCGTCACCAACGCCTGATAGGCCGCCTGGGCATCGGCCGTGAGCGGCACGCCGTTGTCGCCGAGGAACTGCGTGGCGATGTAGTCGGGGTAGATCGAGGCAAGCGTCGACCGCGCCACCTTGATCCCCACGCCGGCGGACTTGCCGCCACTGTCGGCGGGCGACACGTTCATCGTGAAGGGAATGCCCACCTGATCGACCTGGGTCGTGTTGATGAACAGCACGCCGTCGTTGGGGGCGGTGTATCGCTGCGTGAACTCGAAGAAGTCGTAGTTGATCTGGTTGTTGGGATCGGTCGGGTTGTTGGCGGCCGGGAACTGCGGCTCATTCGACACGATCGGGATCACCGGCGGCAGCCCGTAACTGAACACGACCCGCGTGGAATCGAGTCGGGCGAAGGGGGAGTTGGTGACGACGAAGTTCGCCAGGGATCCCTCTTTCGCGGTCGGGCCAAACAACTGGAAGGTCGGCACGGTCGCGGGGGGCGTGCCGGCGGCCATCGAGACGAACTGCAGGGGCTTTTTGAGGTCTCGCTTGCCGCCGGTCGACTGCGGCACGAGGTAGCCGAAGGTAGGGTTGCCTTGCAGGTCGACCTGCTTGCCCGCGATGGCGACGTGCACCGCCATGCCCGGCGCGTTGTTTTTGAAACTGAACGTGATCGGGGCGTTGGCCGTCGCGGTGACGGACGTGTTTATCGCCACGGTGCCGGTGGCTGTGGTCGTGCAGCCGGTGAAGGCGGTGCCGCTGATGCCCGTGTAATTCACGACGAGTGGATTCGCACTGCCCACGATCGGTACCAGCAGGTAGCCCGGTTTCGTGGCGGAGGCAGCCGCGAACCCGAACCCGGTGGAGACCACCGGCAGCCTGAACGGCTTGTTGGCCGCGGGCAGCGTGACCGCCCGGGTCACGAGCGTGATCCCGGGTGACGGCGCGGTCGATTCGACGAGGATCGAGCCGGTGGGCACCGTGATCGTGGCGACGGACTGGCCCGGCGCGACACCGAGCGCGCCGACGAGTTGTAGGCCCTGGAGCGTGCCCTTCGCCGATGCGGAGGGCAACGTGCTCGTCTTCACGTTGTATTGAAAGACGCCGTTGCCGCCGCCGTTGCCGCCGGCGCCCAGGACGTAGGCGAAGCCCGTGCCGGTGAAGACGGCTCCGGCGTTGACCGTGATGCTGCCGCCGCCGAGGGCGCCGAACGTGGTCTCGCTCTTGTTCGCCGTGGTCGACTGGGCCGCCTGCGTCACGGTCGTCGTGGCCGACAGCGGCTGCGTGGCGTCGCCGGCGATCGTGGCGAGCGTTGAAAAGAGGCCGCTGGACGACCCATCGTAGGAGACGGTCGCAAACGGCGCTGGCGCGGCGGCTTGCGAGAGCAACAGGTATCCCGAGGCGGCGGTGAAGCCGGTCGTGGCGAAGACGGCGAGTCCTTGTCCGGGGTCGATGCTGGTGCTCACCACCGACGTCAGCGACTGGCCGACCGAGGGCGCGACGACCGTCGTCGAGACAGCCAGGGCGATGCGCGACTCCAATCGCTCGGGACCGGCCGCAATTTGCGGACGGCTCGTGCGGCGGCGAACCGGCTGGCGGTCCTGTCGCCGCGAATGGAAGCCAAGCAGATTCATGACAGAAATCCCCTCACGATAGTCGCCCGCAGCACAGCCCTTTCAACACCATACGCCCGAATGGTGGCGTCCGCAAATAATCGGGCGAATGCAGTCGGTTTCGCTTGGCCTCGAGGGGGCATCATCGGGGGTAGCGGATAGGCCGACCCGCGGCTTGCGCGCGACGCCGATTTCGTGCATACTTTGCGGCCATCCTCGCTTGGAGCACACGCATGAGATTGTTTATCGGCTTCGGCCTCGTTGTCTCGATGCTTTCCGGATCGCCCGCGGCTGTTGCGGCCAATATCGGCAATCCCGCATACACCGATCCCGGCAAGACCGACGACGACTTTCCGTTCCAGGGCGAATACGTCGGCGAAATCACGCATGACGGCCAGCCGCTGCGGTTCGGCGTGCAGGTGATCGCGCTCGGTGAAGGCGCGTTCGAGGCGGTCGCCTATCCGGGCGGACTGCCCGGCGCCGGCTGGACGCCACCCCACAAGATCAAGGGCAAGGGCGCCCGCGCGGGCGACGGCCGCAGTGCCGTCGTGAAGCTCGAGGGTGTCGACTGGGGCGGTGTCACGCGCACGGGTGAGATTCGCACGCTGGACGGCACCACCGCCATCGTCGTCCAGTCGGAAAGCGGCGGTGACGTTGCAAAACTTCCGAAGGTGAATCGCAAGAGCCCGACACTCGGCCAGCAGCCGCCGTCGGCTGCAACCGTGATCTTCGATGGTGCTGGACCGGTGAACGAGACCAACACGCTCGACGCCCCGCGGATCACCGCCGACGGCCTGCTCATGGAAGGCGTGACCACGAAGGATAGCTACGGCGACGGCCTCTGGCACATAGAGTTTTGCCTGCCCTATCAGCCGAAGGACCGCGGCCAGGGCCGCGGCAACAGCGGCGCCTACATCCAAGGCTGCTACGAGGTGCAGATGCTCGACAGTTTTGGATTGGAAGGAAAAAACAACGAGTGCGGCGGTGTCTATTCCGTGGCGGCACCCGGCGTGAACATGTGCCTGCCGCCGCTCGAGTGGCAGACCTACGACATCGAGTTCACGGGGCCGCGGTTCGAGGGGGACAAGAAGATCACGAACCCCCGGATGACCGTGCGTCACAATGGCGTCGTGATCCAGGACAATGTCGAGATCCCGAAGATCACGCCGGGTGGTCCGCAGCAGCAGGAGCGGCCGGTCGGCCCCCTCCATCTGCAAAACCACGGCAACCCCGTCCGCTTCCGCAACATCTACTTCCAGCCCAAGTCGTGACCTGATGGCGCGGGTCGGGGAGGGGTTTCCTGATGGGTCCTGGTTCCGTGATGAACGCGATCAGCCGGATGTCCCCGCCGCGGTCCGGGCACTCGAGTAGAAACTCCTCGTCGACCCGCTCCATGAGCTTGGCCCAGGCCATCCGCGAGGTGTCGTGGAAACGTGGCTTGTCGGCGGAATCGCGGCAGCCGCCAGCGGCGTGCCCGCCGTCCGCACGTCC
>CAMBPQ010000094.1 GCA_945869735.1 Planctomicrobium piriforme | reverse complement strand
AGGCGTTTCCGGAAATGCCGGACGGAGTTTCCTAGCGGCCCGACTTACGTGCCTTGGTCAACACGTTGCGAATCTGCTTGTCGGTCACGCCGTATTTTTCAGCCAAGGCGTATTGAGCATCGCCGGCCGTCTTGGTTGCCCGTAGCGCGGCGAACTCAACCACGATGGCGGCATCACGATCATCAAGATTCAGCAACCGTCGCCGGGCGTCATTGGCTTTGCGTGATCGTGATGCGTCGGTGTCGCGGCGGCGCTGCAACTCCGGCACGTGCTCAAGGTGTTCGCGGTAGCGATTCACCGCCATACGAAAACCCAACTCAAGGGCGGTGCGGACGTGCTGGCACACACACTCAATATCCCCGCTGCCGTCGGGCCACCCACGCATCCGTAGGTCAGTGTCAACGACAGCGGCATAGTGCGCCGCATCTGTGTCGATAGCGGCCCGCAGCGTGTCGTTGAACGTCTGCCAACTCACGCCGGGGTTGTCGGTCAGCACGATGCCATCAAGATCGGCAAGCCGCTGCCGATGCTCCTCAGCGCCCACGACACAATCCAACTGCGACCGCGACTTTCGTGGCCGCGACTTGACGGCCGGTGGGGGCCGTTTCGACTTAGTCCGCTTCGCTTTTTTCTTTGCCATGTAACACCTCGATGTGTGTGTGTGGATGGTCAGCCGCTTGCAGCCGCAACACTGGCAGCGGCCTGCCAGTTGGCCGGCGCGTAGTGGTCGGTCATCGTGGCACGACTGTGGCCTGCCGTCGCCTGTGCCGCTTCCTGCCCCGCACGCTTGCGGATCTCGCGGAGCCGCGTGTACCGCAACTGGTACGGCGTCCAATGCGGGAGCGGCGGCAGCCCTTCCTCGGCTCGGGCTTTGTTGGCCTTCACGATGGCGCGGTTCACGGCCCGGTTGATCGCATCTTTCTTGAACATGCGGCCGACACGCGGCGACGGCTTGCGAGGCTCTATCGGGATCACGCCATCCTTGGCCTTGCGAACGGGCACGCTCCGCTGTGGTGAGAACACGTAGTCGCGGTCGCTGCGGTCGTTCGTGTGAGCGAGCACGATGCCTTGGGCATCGGGGCCGATGGGTACGTGCCGCTGCTTGCCCCTGTGCGATGTTTTGTGCCGCTTGGGCACGTACCGCCACACGGCCTTGTTGCGGTCGCGGATACGGCACAACTTCATCCGTCGGGCCTCGCTGGGGCGGCACCCGGTCAGCCTGATGAACCAGATCAGGTCGGCCAACTCAGCCGTAAGGTAGGGCAGGGTGGCCCGCACCACGCTCGGCCTGACCGGCTTTCGCCCGGGATTGTCACGGGCCGCCGTCTGTCCTTTCGCCAACGCGGGCACGATCTCCAGCGCCTTTACGCGGTCGTCAGGCACAAGCTCGTGGAGCACACCCCAGTGAAACAACTGGCGAACACGGCCCACGATGTCGTTGATGTACCGCCGCGACAGTCGCTTAGCGTTGGCCGGCGTGCCGGCGTCAGCCGCTTTGCCAGCGGCCACCGGCGTGGTCACCAGCCGGCGTTGAACGTCAACTAACGCGCGGCTCCCGAACGCGGCCACGGGCATCGTGGCAAACGGACGCACCGCGCGGCTAGCCGCGACCGCGCCGTGCCACAGCGACGTGCGGCGGCAGTCGGGACGGGTGGCCTCGATGTCTGCCAGCCACGCCCGTGCCAACTCGCCCACCGTCAGCCCGCCGGTTGCGTCCCTACTGGAAGGGGCCGGCTGCGGCTCGGGCATTGGCGCAGGCCGACCGATGACCGCTCGGCCGGCATCGAGGCTGGTACGGCCGCTGGCGATGTACGCGGCCATCAGCGTGTCGTACCGGTCTTGGGCCTCGGGGCTTCCCCACCGACCCAACGAGTGAACCTTGCCGCCGAACACGATACGGGCCGTGTTGGTGGCCTTGTGCCGGCGCATGGCCGGCAACGCGCCAGAGGGGCGTCGTCCCATAGCAGAATCCTCCGCGATCAAAGGGACGCAAAAGGGTAGAACCATGCGGTTTACCTTTTTGCGGTTGTTTTCCCTCGCGGGCACCGCCGACCGTCGGCGGGTGATCTGCACTTGTTTTCACGAACCAATCAACTAGTGGGCAGCACAGGATTCGAACCTGTGACCTCTACGGTGTGAACGTAGCGCTCTAACCAACTGAGCTAGCTGCCCGGTCCATCGGTCATCGGCGGGCCTTCTCAGGAAGTTCCGCCGAAACCGCGTTCACCATACCGTCCCTACGATCACCCGGAAAGGACTCCGCCTCCGGCCGCGAAACAGCCAGCACTCGGCCGGGGTTACTCGGACGGCGGTGACTCGGCCGTTGGGGGCTCGAATCGCGGCGTCTCGACCAGCCGTGTGCCCGCCGGTTCGTCGTTCGTCAGGCCAATGTTTCGCGACGATCGTCCCGGCAACGGGCCGTCAACCCGTGCCGCCGTTTCCAGTTCGCGGGAGAGCGTCTGCCACTGCCGCCGCAGGTCACCGAAGGTCTTGCCGAACGAGCGGCCTACCTCTGGCAGTCGCTTGCCGTAGAGCATGACCGCGATCGCACCGATCACGACAATCTCGAAGGGGCCGAGGCCAAACATGTTCGCTCCGACCTAGCGTGCGTCGGAATGGCCGGAATCACGTGGGCCGCCATCCTCGATGCCCTGGACGCCCCGCTTGAACTCGACGATACCCTCGCCAAGCGATCGCATCACCTTGGGGAGCCGCGAGCCGAAGAGCAGGAGCACCACGCCCGCCACGATGAGGAGTTCCATCGGGCCAAGACCGAACATCGCAAACATGGGCAGGGGCACGGCATAACCCTCCGGCGGTCGGGAAGACGTTCGCGGCCGGTGCGGCACGCGACTCACTCCATCCGTAAGTCTAATCCCGGGGGTGCGGTGGTCAAACCTTCGGCGGCCGCCTCCCGCCCCCGAATCCGCAGAGTCACGGCGAACTGGGCGTCGCCGCAGCCATCCGCGGCTCCCGCTGGTGCATCGGCAGATGCCGGTAATAAACCTCGAGCGTCATCGCCGACAGTGCAGTGGAATAGACGCGGCCGCCATGGCCGCCCCAGACGGGATCGGGATCCCAACTGCCCTGGAGCGGGCCGCTCTCCCGTCGCTGCAGCGGCAGCAGTGCTGACTGGAGATGCAGGTTCCACCGCTCCCACTGCGGTCCCCCCGCGTGAAACGACGCAAGCGTGGCGTAGTACCACGTGTAGGCGTTGTAGTTCGACGCGGCCGGCGGCGCCGCGGCGATCATGGCCAATGCCTCGGTCGCCGTCGGCTGGCCCGCGGGCATGCCGAGTAGGAGCCTGCAATAGAGTGCCTCGGCCGTCATCGCCATGCTGGGCCGTTCGCCCGGTCGATAGGCGGCGAGCCCGCCGGCGGCTCCGCTGGAAACAGACTGCAGAAATCCGCGCGCCCGCGATTCCGCCACCTCAAACCCGGTCATGCCGGCATTCCTCGCACTCGCCAGCACCATCACCTGCCAGCCACACTGGCTCGTATCGCCCCGGTCACCCGCGGCATAGCGCCAACCGCCCGTGTGCGGGTGCTGCATGGCGACCGTGCGGGCAACGGCTCGGGCGAGCGGCTGCCTGAGCACATCGTCGCCCGTCATCGCCTGGCATTCCATCACTGCGATCGTCGCCATGCCATGGCAATAAAGCGCGGCAAAAAACTCGGCGTCACCCGCGAGTGAGCCGTCGGAACGCTGTCGCCCCACGAGAAAGCGAATGCCACGTTCAACGACCGCGGCATGGGGCCCGTCACGGTGCGTGTTGCCCGCGCCCAGGAAGGCGAGGAGTGCCAGCCCGGTGACGCCGTGGTCGCTCTTCGCGCCGACGCCGGGCTGATGATTCCCACGCACGGCCCGCTGCACACCCGCACCATGCTCGGCCGCGTTCCAGCGGCCGTCGGCGGCCTGCGCTGCGGCGAGCCACGCGAGGGCCGACTGCACGGCCCGTTCCGTCGCCTCCGAACCTCCGCGTGCTGCGGCGGCCGTCGCTCGGCGGGCACCGACGCGGTCGGCATACGTATTGGGCACGCGGTACGACGGCGCATCCGCACCAACCGCGCCATCCGGCGACGGCTTGGCGACCTGCGACTCGGCGGGGGCAGCGTCGAGCAGCGGCACATGATCGACCGGCGCGATCGCCACCTCACCCTCTGCCGGGAGCAGGGGGATGGCCGGCACGTCGGTGGCGGCGGCTGGAGCCGTCCGCGCATCCTGGGCAGCGGCGGGCTCGGTGTGCGACGGCGACGAGTCTTCGGCGACGGCGGGTGCATCGACCGGCTCCTCGGCGAGCGCCACGGTGATCGACATTCGCCCTTCGTCATTTCGCCCCCAAGAGGCAGGCGTCCAGCCGCCGACGAACGCGCAGACAACCGCCAGCACCCCGTGCAGCAGCACCGACAGGGCCACGCACTTCGCGAGCGTGCGCGACTGCAGCCACCGCGTTCGTACGATCACGACGAGGCCCGTCGCCGTCACCGCGGCGAGGATTGACCATGCGATGCCGCCGGTGCCCATCGCGACCCGCTCACTTTCTGCGTGCGTCGGCCCGCGGCTGGACGGCAATCGCGACGTTCGTCACGCCCGCGACTCGGCAGGCCTCGTAGATCTCGGCCATGCGGCCGTGCGGCACGGCTCGCTCGCCGCGGATCATGACCGAGAGATCGGGATTCGATTACCGCGCTGACGACAGCCGCGCCACGAGCGACTCCGAGGCAACCTCCTCGCCCCCCACGCGCACGCCTCCTGACGCCTCGACCTCGACGATCTCTGGCCGCCCCCCCGCCGCGGCCGCTGCGGCTCCCGCCTGTGGCAGGTCGAGGTCGAACTTCCGCTCGTCGTCAGAAAACTTGGTCGCGCACATGAAGAAGATCGTGAGCACGAGCACGACGTCGATCATGGGCGCGAGATTCGGAGCCGGCTCTTCCTCGCTATCCAGTCGCACGAGCGGCATGGCTCACCCCGCCGCCCGGCGTTTCGAATCGCCGATCGCCTTGGCCTCGACCAGCGACTCTTGCGAAATGGCGTCGATCACCTGTTGGCAGGCCTCGTCGAGCCGCATCGCGAGCCGATCGATCCGCCCGGTGAAGAAGGAATGCAGGATCATCGCGGGGATCGCCACGAGCAGCCCCATCGCCGTCGTGATCAGCGCCTCGCCGAAGCCGCGGGCAAGCAGGTCGGGGCGGCCCATCGCGCCGGACGAGGCCACGTCGTTGAAGGCCCGAATGAGGCCGAACACTGTGCCCAGCAACCCAAGAAGTGGCCCGATGGTGGCCACACCGTTGAAGATCCTACGGTAACGACGGAGGTGGTTGAGCTCCCGTTCGCAGGCGTCGATCGCTGCCTGCTCGATCTCGACCGCAGGCCGGCCCGAGCGGCGGACCGCCGCGGCAAAGACCCGGGCAGCTGGGCTGCGATTCTCCTCGCAGGCGTCGAGCGCGGCACCACGGGCCAGCGAACCCGACTGGACTTGCTCGACGAAGCGATCAACGAAGAGCCTCGGCACGACACGGGTTGTCCGCAGGCTCACCGCCCGCTCGATTCCAAAGACTGCCAGCAGGAACGAGCAGCCGAGCAACGGCACCATGAGGATGCCGCCGTTGCGGATCGTGGCCAGCAGGTTACTCGTGGGAATGACACCCCCGCTCCCACCTGCTGCAACGGATCCGTCGTCTGACGTCGTCGCGCGGGGTGTGGCCGCGACGCGGAGTGGTTCCCGCGCCGAATCCGCCGAGCCGGCCCAGGCCCGCGGGGCCTGCGCAAACGACACCGAGGCGGCGGCAACGGCCAGGGCGATGATCGCCAGCCCGCAGCACAAGGCCCAAGGAGTGCGGACGCGGCGAGTCCGTCGCGGCATCATGCCGAAGCGCCTGAAGAGGTCGAAGCGCAGCCTCGTTCCCTCGAGGCCGTCTTTGGAGACATCGGCAGGTCCGGCACGTGGCCGCGCATGCTTTGGGCCACCTGCGACCCATCGGCACGACCGGTGCGATCGGCATCGGCGTGGTGCCACCCGTCTTCCCGTCGCTCGCGATCCGGGCTTCCCGAAACACGGCCGCCCGGAAGGCGGCCGGCCCGGCGCGGCGAACCTCAGCTTCGCCCCGCGGCCGCATACGGCCGCCCGGAAGGCGGCCGGCCCGGCGCGGCGAACCTCGGCTTCGCCCCGCCCGGGCCCAAGGCGGCGGGGGCCATGGATGGCCCCGCCGCCGTATATTCAGAAGTTCGCGTCGCAGCCCGTGTCGACGTCGCCCACCATGTGGAGGTGGTCGTGGTCGATGTAGAGCACCTCTTGGGTGTCCTCGTCGACCAGCGTGTGCGGCACCGGCCAGCCGATCCGCTTTACTTCCTGGAAGTAGACCGTGCACTTGTAGTGGGCGTGGTGGAGTTGCACCGGTCCGACCAGCGGCATGTGCCGCGGGGGATCGACGTAGTCGCCGATCTTGCACTTCGAGATGCGGACGTGGTTGCGCTGCACCTCGTAGAGGAACGGCCAGTTGCCCTGCACGGGACGGGCCTTCTCGAGCGCCCGCATCACCTCGTCGTCGCTGGGTTCGTCGAGGGCTTCGCAGGGGCCGCCGGGCTGCAGTGGGCCGAGCACCGGCGCCCGCTCATAGCGCTCGTAGTTCCAGAACTGGTCTTCCTTCTGCTTCTGAAGGCCGACCGGCACGGGAATGGGGAAGGCGAGCGGACCGAGATTGGGGCCCTGGGCCGTGAGCCAGAAACAGCCGCTCTGCGTGGAACCCCCGATGGCCAGGATCAGGGCCATCGCCAGAAATCGCATCCGTGAGATCATGGGGGTTCGCTCCTACGGCGAGACGGTCGAAGACATCGATTCTGCAGGTTGTATCGACGTCATGGCGGGGGAACTTGCGGATTTTTCCGGTTGCACCGACAGGGAATGCTTGGGGCTTCAGTCGGATTCCCAGTCTGAAAACGACACCGCTCCCCCGGGGCGAACCGGGGGAGCGGGAATATTGATCAGGCTGTCTTGGACGGGCACCGACTAGCGATGATGGCTGTGGATGTGCCGCTCGTCGAAGTCGAGAAACCACCAGCCGTCATCCCACTCGAGCGACACACGCCGCCAGCCGAGCGGGACCTGCGGGTAGGGATAGAACGGACCGATGTAGGGCCATGCCGTGGGCGAATACTGCGTCGGATACTGCACGGCAGCGTAGTTGGGTGAGGCCGCGTAACTCGGCCACGCGTAGTTGGGCATGTTGGGCCCGTCGGCCCGCATCGGCACCGGCGGCATGCCGACACCCGTGCCACCCATGGCCATCGGACCGCCTTGGCCGCCCATGCCGCCCGGGCCGCCCATGCCGCCCGGGCCACCGGGCATGCCACCCTGACCGCCGGGCATGCCAACGCTTCCGTCGCCGTATTGCATCGTCCCGGGCACCATCTGACCGTCTTGGAGCGGTTGGTCATAGCCGCCCTGTCCCGGGAGCGTCATCGGCTCCTGCATGTTGGTGCGCATCACTTTGCGAGACCGCGGATCCTGCGGTCGGCCCGCATTCATCGGGCGGCCCGTCGGGGCTCCGAGCGGCATCGGCCGCCTGCCGGAGGCACCTTTTCGGGGCTTGCTGGCGGGAGCTGTTCCCTGCACGAGCTGCACCTTCGAGTCAACTGATTGGGCTCCGCCGCCGCCAAAAATAAGTCCGCCGGCCATGGCGGCGAGCGATTTCTGCTGTGCCGGCTGAGGCTGGGCAGGCTCGGGCTGTGGCTGAACAGCGGGCTCGGGCACGCCAGCGTTTCCCCAGGCCGATGACGGCAGTGCGAGGCCACCCGCCACATCATCCGGCCGTACGTTTGGTCCGTCCTTGCCTTCGATCACGAGCCGGTTGACCACCCGCTCGACGCCGGGCGTCGTCTCAGCGATTCCGACGGCGGCCGCCAGCTGCCTCTCGTCGGAGACGCGGCCCTCGAGCCACACCGTGCCCGACTTGCTCTTCACGTTGACACGGTAGCCGGTCAGGGCGCCGGAGTCGCGGAGCTCACCGGCGACGTCGGCCGCCAGATCCTCGGCACGCCCCACCGTCGTCAGACACGCTGACACGACAACGGCGAGCAGAAACGTGGTCTTGGAAATGGACATGGATCACTCCCTTGGCTTCGAGCACTCCCAACCGTGTGTTCTTCGGCTGTCGGTCGCAATGAAGGGGAGTTTTTTTCCGATTCCAACGGAAACCGGGCGTGCACCGGTATATCGGGCCAGCGCGGCAAGATGGCGAATCTAGGCGTGCGGCGAAAAGTCGGCGACGGCGATCATCGTGACCAGGGCCAGAGTCCCCGCGCAGACTGCTACCGAATCGGGCCCAAACTGGATCGTGACACCGCACAAGGCCCCCACCACGGCGAGTGCCGTCAGGCAGAGCCACTGGCCGCTGCGTTCAAACCGCGTCCCCTCGGCAAGCCGTGAAAATCCGGCGGCCGCCACGCAGAGCACCTGCACGGCACCAAGCGTGCAGAGCATCGGGCTGAGCGAGACAGCCAACAAGGCGGGGCAGGGGAGCATCATGGACAAAACCTCAGGAGCTGGATCACACGGCCGGACAATAGCAACGCACGCGTGGCGGTGCAAAGCCAGCAACGCCGCGCCGCAAACCGCCTCGACCGCATCTACCTTTGGTGGAGCGGCGAGATGGCACCTTGGAGGAGGGAGGCAAGGGGGTCGGCGAACGCCCGAGGAGCGGCTGAGCCGCCGCGGCGATAGAGCGACGAGACTTTTGCCGCCCCCGAGCCGGCGATCCACCGAAGTCGGATGCACTCTCGCAGCGATGTGGAGCGGGGCAGGGCGCTACCCGCATTCCCCGCGCTCGCGCTTGGGGCTTCCTGACGGGAGGCACGCCGCACGGATATTCAACACGTCTCCCGATCGTGAGGAGCCGGTCTTGTTTCACGCCTGCAACGCCATCGTGGCCGTTGCAGGCGTGAGGCAGCCGAAGCGACAGCCAGAGGTGTCCCTTGGCTGCCGGGC
>CAMBPQ010000093.1 GCA_945869735.1 Planctomicrobium piriforme | reverse complement strand
GGGCCGATCCTGAATCAGCGCGACCGTCAACCCGTTGCGGGCGGCCGAAACCGCCGCCGCCGTGCCCGCCACGCCGCCGCCGACGACGACAAGATCGAAACTGCCGCCGTCATCGGGCGGGCCCTGCACGCCGAGCTGCCGGCGGCGGAACTCGCCCATCGGCGGTTCGGCGTTGGGGGGCTGAAAGCCGGGGGTCCTGCGAAAACACGATCGCGTCGCAGCGGCCCTCGAAGCCGGTCAAGTCGTGCAGTGCCACGGCGGCCTCTCGGGCGACCGTCACCGTGCCGCCGTCTTGCCAGTGCCAGTCTGCTGCTTGTCGCCCTGAAGTCTATCCGAAAAGGTGTCAGTCCCGGCCACTAGTGAATTTGCGTCCTTGGAGGCGGTTGTCCAGCGTGTGCGGCACCCGATTTACGACCGTGCCGCAAGCCAGTCCAGCGGCGCCATCGCTGCCCAGCCACTACCACTGATACCTAAGAAAAAGCGGCACAGGCTTTTTGAACCCCGTGCCGCTCTCTCTTCACCCGCTCCAAGCCCGACAAGCAGCCCGATACCCACACCCAGCACACGCCATCATGCTCGGTGCCGGATAGAAAACGCCGGACTCAATCGCCCGCCAGACACGCTCCGCTCCCGCCACCGTTCACTTCACACGCGCGGGCACAACCTCGCGAACATGCTCCTCGATGACCGGCTCCTTGGTCTTCGTGAGCACCAAGAACCGTGTGGCTATTTTCTTGCCGGGGCTGAGGTCGTGCGTGACGGTCGCGCTGCTGAGCGGTGGCACGTGGCCGCCCGCAAGCGACGCATCACAATCTGAAGTTCTTTCGAGGAGCCCCTCATCTCGACAGCATCGCCGATCTCAGCCGGATCGGCGGCATGCTCGCGCCCCGCGGCCATTCGGCTGCCGATATCGAAGGCTTTTATTACGGCAACTTCGTCGGATTCCTCCGCCGCACGCTACCAGCCTGAGCCGGCCTACCGCTGCGAGACCGTGCTCTTGGGCGGCGTGAGCGATTCGATCCACTCTCGCATCAGTGCCACGGCTTTGTCGTCGACGACCGTCGTCGCCAGCTGGGGCATCTGGCCCGGCCCGCGTCGGCTCATGCGGGCAAGGAGCACCGATCGCTCCGGGTGGCCGGCTGCGATCAGCTGCGGATCGAGAAGGTCAAACGTGGTGTGCAACGGCTTGACGCCGACGGCCTTCATGGCGTCGAGCGGCCGCGTGTCGTAGGCCGACATGTATTCGAGATCGATCTGGGCATTGCCGCCGCCCGCGAAGACATGGCAGCTCGCGCAGTTCGACTGCAGGTAGGAACGGGCCCGCGCCTCGAGCGGATGGGCGGCGTCATAAGGATTGACCAGCCGATTTGTAGCGGCCGGAGCTCGGGAGAGAAGCGTGGATCGTCGCTGGGCAAACTTCCCCGCTTCCGGGTCAGCCGATTTGGTCTGCCGGCCCACCCAGGCCCAGGCGTCTTTCTCCTCGACGCCGGCGGCGATGCCTCGCATGCGAAGTTCACCCATCGCATCTCCCCACCAGCCGACGTCGAGCAGGCCGAGGTGTTCGAGTGTGCGCAGCTGGTTGTCGGTGGCATGGCCCGGGCCGAGCACCGCCTCGTAGTCGTAGTCGCGGTTGAGCTGCACAGTGCAGAGACCGAGCACGTAGTTGCTGGCACGGCTGTGGCAGACCATGCACTCGGTCCGCGACGGGTAATGCCATGCCAGCGTCCGGCTCTCGTCGGCAGCGGCCGCAAGATCGGCCGTGCGGATTGTGTAGTCGCGGTCCTTGCCAGCCGCCTCGACGAGCACGGCATCGGTCTGCTCGTCATTCCACTCGTAGGAATAGCCGACCCACTCGCCCTGTTCCTTCAGCATGAATCGCGTCTCGATCCAGTGGCGGGTGGCGGGGTCGCCCTCCACCTCGTCGATCGCAAACGATTTCACGAGCACGGTGCCATCGGGAAAGTTCCAACCCCGGCCATTGGTCACACCGATTTTCGCCGGCTCGACCTTGCCCGCCGAACTCGTGACGGGGGGCAATGCGAAGAACCGGGCCTTGAACGTGCCATCGCTCCAGAGCGGTGAGGCGGGCTCGTAGGGCACCACACCATCGGCCATTCGGTGCTGCGATACATCAACAAACAGGCCGCTCTCGGAAAGTTTCTTGGGGAAGGCCGGCTGGTCTGCGCTGGCCGGCGGCGTCGGCACGAGCCGATAGAAGCCCCCCTTGTCGCCCGGCTGGTGGTCGCAGATCAGCAATTCGCTATGGGAGTCGAGCCCGAAGCCGGTGATGTTGAGCGGCGTATCGGCAATCAGCTCGTGCCAGGTCACCTGTGAGCCGTCATGGCGAATGCCCCAGATGCGGCCGGTGGAGTAGTCGCCGTAAAGGTAGGCACCATGCAGTTCGGGATGGGCGGCGCCGGTGTAGACCAGGCCGCCGGTGATGGAACGGGCCTCGGCATGGGCGTGTTCGGCGACGGGGCGTGAGATCGGCGTCGGGCCGAGGGCCAGATCGCGATTGAAGGGGTGCGAGCCTTCGACAACACTCCAGCCGTAGTTGGCTCCGCGGGAGATCAGGTAGATCTGCTCCCAGAGATCCTGCCCCTGATTGGCCACCCAGAGTTGGCCGCGGGCATGGTCAAAAGAAAGCCGCCAGGGCTGCCGCATGCCGTAGGCCCAGGTTTCCGGCCGGGCACCTGAGACCGAGGCGATAAGGCTATTGGCATCGAAAAACGGATTGTCTTCAGGCACCGAGTAGTGCCGGCCGTCGTCCAATGTCTCCTCATCAGGATGGTCGGGATCGATCCGGAGAATCTTCGCACGGAGCGTCGTGAGGTCCTGGCCGACCCGGTCTTCATCGGAGTCGCTCGTGCCGTCGCCGCTCCCGACATACATCATGCCGTCAACGCCAAAGGCCATGTCGCCGCCGTTGTGGCCGTCAGAATCCCATTCGATGATCACCGTGGCCGAGTCGCGATGAAACGTGTAGGGGGGCTCGCGGTCGATCGTGTACCGGGTGATTCTGGTTCGCTTGCGACCGTCCTCCGGCACCCGTCCGTCAGGGCTGTTCACGCCGTTGGAGCCAATAAACACATAGCCGTTGTCAGCAAACTTCGGATGAAACGTTATCGCATAGTGAACCGTCGTGTCATCGGCCGGGATCAGTACCTCCGGCTCGAAGTCGGCCTCGTCATCCCGCATTCGCATCAGCGTCGAGGGCCGATAGGCTGAGGGCTCGGTGCTAAAAATGAGTCTGTCGCTGCCGGGCTGATGGGCCACGGCGATGAGCCCGGAGGGCGTTGCCCGGGGATGGGCCCTCTCGGCGCGGTACGGCAGGCGAGGCTCCGGAGAGCCGACTACCTTCGACGTGGTCACCGGCACGATGGTGGGAATGCCATATGGCCTGGCGGCCGTGGTGGCGGGGCCGACGAAGCGAATCGGGGCGTACCGTTCGAAGGTGTGGAAGTCGGCATGGTCTTTCGCATCGAGTGGGGCCGACGTCGAGAGTTCCGGTCGCTCGTAAGCGACATCGAAGTCGTAGCGACAGAGGGCGAATCGCCACTGGTCATCGGGCTCAGGGCGGCCGCCGGTGCGGGCGAGGCTTGCCCACGGGATCTTCATTTCGACCGACCAGCCCTCGTCGCGATCGGCATAGTCGTTGAGCGTGCCGCGGACCTTCACGGCCGACTCGATGCCAAACTCGCCGTCTTTTTTGAACCGCCCCACATGGCCACGGCGGGGCAGGAAGAGATCAAACTGTGTGTTCTTGGCGTTCACATGGAATTCATAGTAAGCCGGCTTCTCGGCTGAGGGCCTCAGGAAGACCTCGAAGACGTCGTTGTCCCACGTATTGCCGTCGTGCTCCTCAACGTCGGCGTAGACGTCGGTATCGTCCATGTCGGCGGCGATGTAGAGGTGCTCGCGGTCCCAGAGCAGCTTCGCGCGGGTGGCGGTGCGGGCGGGCCGGGCATCGGCCTTGAGCCAGGGGAGCGTGAACGGACCGACATCGACGGCATCCTGCCAGGCCTCGTCATCGAGGCTGCCGTCGATCGTGATCGGCTGCTCGGTGAACCGACAGGCGTAGGGGGCCGGATCAGTTGCCGCGGTGGCGAAGCCTTGCGCCGCCGCCGCGGCCGGCGGCGAGCTCGCAAGTGGGCGTCCTGATGCAGCCGAGGTGGATGAGGTGGCCGACGGGCAGTTCGTGCTGCAGCCGGTGGTGCCCAGGAGCAGCAAGGCAAACACCGGCCAGACGCTTGGTGACAAATTCATTGACTGGTCATGCCAGGGGAGTGTGGGTTGCTCTGCGGTCCACTTTAACCTCAAGTTTAGCCCCTCTTCGGCCGTCGGAACACCCGAACTAAAAAGTTCGAACGCCCCGTGACGGCATTTTCACTAGACAAGTGAGCCAGCCCCCGACACATCGGCAGTACTCGATTGCGGTAGAAACAGGCACAGACGGGGGCTTGGCCCAACGCCATCCTTTGTCACTGATGAGGAGCATGGTTGCCGTTTTTATTGGGAGAATAGTGCCAAAAAACGCCACGTAGGATTCACGGAGCAGCGGCAACTGTAGTCGTATGGTCAGACCACCTGGGGGCTTTGGTGCAGCGGCCGTCATCGCCGACGCTCTTGCCGGCAACCGCGATACTTTTCGGTCGTTGGGGGGGGGATATGGCCTTGTCATCAGAGGGTATCTCGCGGCCCGTCTGCATCATCTCGAGGATGTCGATGGCGTCGCTCGGGATGTTTTCATTGCTGCGTTCGGCGGTTTCGCGACGTGCGATCCATCGAAGCTTCAGGAATAACTTTCGGGCATTGCTCGGAATCAGCTTCGGGTGCATTGGCGAAAAGAGGGTCGCTATCCGTCGGCGGTCGAGCGGTTTCGGCAGGAAGTTTCAGCAGTCGTCGAAGCTGAGCTTGATGAAGGCTCTCGGCTCATGAAGGCACCGAACACCAAAGCGAGGCGGCGCGGGCCAGCGGCAACGCCGACATTCGCCATGAGGTGACGGTGATCTCGAACATCTACTCCGCTGGCCTTCCCCCCGTCGAGGCCGCCGCCCAGATCGTCGAGAGGGTCGAGAGGATCCTCCGCCACAGCGCTGCCGGCAACCGGCTCGAAGGTCTTCTCGCCCGGGATACCTGACGGCCCGGCGGCTCACGCCACCGGCACGACCGCGTCGCTGGGGCGAGCCCGACTCATGCCCAAGGTCTCGAGGAGCGCCGTGAGCCGTTCCCCGAGCGCTGAGCGGTCGGCGAGTTGCTTCGCCGAGGCCGGTTGCCTGGAGGGCCCCATGCGAAATCCGCGACACGAGGCCGCCACCCGGTAGCCCTCCGGGAAATCGGCTCCCTGCATCGCCATGTCGAACAGCTCGATGATCCGCGGCTGGAGGCGCATCGCCCCCTTCACGTCTCCCGCCATCGCCATGTCGTACACCGCACGCGTCATCTCGGGCATGATCCCGCTGGTGGCGACCGTAGCGCCGCTGCAACCGACCAAGAGCATCGACGTCAGCGCCGGATCCCAGCCGGTGAGGAACGAGAATCCGGGCCGCACCGGGCGGACGGCGGCGATCAACCGCTGCATGTGGGAGATGTCGCCGCTGGAGTCCTTGATGCCGATGATCCTGGAAAACTCCTCCGCGAGCCGGCGAACCACCGGGATCTCGATCGGCGAGGCGAGCATCGGGATGTGGTAGAGCGTGACGTCGATCGGACTGTGGGCCCCGATCTCGCGGAAGTAGGCTTCGACGCTTTCCGCCGAAAGCCGATAGTAGTACGGCGCGACGACGGCCACCGCCCGCGCCCCGGCCTCGAGGCAATGCTCACAGGCGCGGATCGTTTCGGCGGCCGTTCCCTCCGCCGCGCCGGCGACCACCGGCACCCGTCCCGCGGCGGCCTTGCAGACGATCTGAACGATCTTCTGCCGCTCCTCGACCGTGAAGCGGAGAAACTCGCCGGTCGAGCCATTGGGATAGAGGCCATGGACACCGCGATCGACGAGCCACTGCACGTACCGGAACAGTTCGTCCTCGTCGATCCTCCCCTTGGCATCGAGAGGCACCATGTGGGGAACGAGGATACCGGTGATCGCGGGGGCGTGGCTGGCAGTGGACATGCTCGGATGGACTCCTTGAACGGGATTTAGGAATGGCAAGCGTACACCCCCCTGCCCCCGCTCGGCCACCCGCGGTAGCATCGACGGTCGCGGATCCCATGCGGATCGGCCAGTTTGCCCCCCGCAGGAAAACTCACCATGGCCGGATCGGCCCGCGGACATTCGATCGACACGATCCCCACCCCGGCGCTCGTGCTCGACGCGGCGAAGGTGCGGCGGAATATCGCGCGGATGGCGACCTACACGAAGGCCGTCGGCATCGCCAATCGCCCCCACACGAAGACGCATAAGAGCATCGCCATCGCGGGCCTCCAGCTCGCCGCAGGCGCCACGGGATTGACGGTGGCCAAGGCTGGGGAGGCGGAGGTCCTTTCCCTCGCCTTCGCCGACCGCCAGCCCGACATTCTCGTCGCCTACCCGGTCGTCGATCCGGCGCGGACGGTGCGGCTGGCCGCCCTCGCCCGCAACGCCACGATCCGCGTCGCCGTCGACAGCTCCGAGGCGATCGCCGCCCTCTCCGCAGCGGCCCGGGAAGCAGGCACGACGATCGGGATCCTCGTCGATTTGGACGTCGGTTCGGGGCGAACCGGTGTTCCCACGGCGGATCGGCTCGTGGCGCTCGCCGAGGCTGTCGATCGCGCCCCCGGCCTCCGGCTCGACGGAATCTTTTACTACCCCGGGCACGTGACGGTGCTCCCCGAGAGTCAGGACGCTCCGCTCGGCCTGCCGGACTGCGTTTGCAGGCGTCGCATCGGCCACGTCCGTTCGGAGAACCTGGAGAACTGGCTCGAAAGTCGGTATCACGCCGAGCGGCCCGCGCCGGGCTATCCCGAGGACTCGCAGGGCGGCTTTACGGAGTGCGGCATCCTTGGCTTCGGGTCATGCACGTCAATGCCTGTCCTATGCACTCGTCTCTGGACTCCTATGGGCTCGGGTTTGCGTCGATACAGCACCGTGAGACGGCACGAAGCAGACCCGGCACCCAACGCGTGGCGTCACTCGGGCTTTCGCTCGGCCTCGGCCTTCTCGCGGGCCTTGCGCTCCGCGATCTCGGCGTCCATCTTTTTTCGAAACTCACCGGTCGTCCGGGACCACGAATCCCAACGAGCGATGTCCGCCTTCGCCTCCTCATATGACTCGCCGTGATCCTCGAGCCATTTCACCAGTTCGTGAAACCCTGTCCGCTGCTCGGGGGTGTACTCGCCAAGGCGACGCTCCTCTTTGGCGACGATGTGAATGAGTCGCTGGCTCTCGCTTTCGCCATACGTCCGGAGGTTCGCGCCCGCATCGAGCATCATGATCGCGATGTCATACTGCGCTCCCCAGGTCACCGCCTGCATAACGGGAGTCCCACCGTTTGAAAGCGCATTCATGTCGGCTCCCAACTCGATCAGCCGCTTGATTTTTTCGGCCTTGTTGGCGGTCGCGCCGGTGAGCACTGCGAAGAGCGGCGTCTCGTGAAAGCCCAGCGGTCCGGTGTGCCGAATGTGCGGGTCGCCGCCATGATCGAACACCGCCTCGAAATACCCCGGGAAAGAGGTGTCGCAGGCCATGTGTGTGACGGAATCTCCGCGGGTGATTCGCTGGCGAGTGTTGAACTCCCCTTCGACCACCACGTTCGGATTCGCACCGTGTTCGAGCAGCCACTTGAATCGCGGCAAATGGTTGTCCGGAAACGCCCACAACAGTGGCGTCATCTTGTCTTTGCCTTGCGCGTTGACGTCGGCGCCTGCCTTGACCAACCGCTCCATTTCACCCAGGTCATTGGCTTCGATCGCGCGGCACAGCGCGATCACCTGCGGGTCGGTGAAGTAGACCTCGGCTTTCCACCCGCACCTTTGGTGAAAACTTCTGCCCGGGAGTTCATTGACCAAACCGCATCCGGCAATGCCACTCACGATGACGGCACCAAGGCTGACGGACTGAAGGAGGTGCACCGGTTCGCCCAAACGTTACTAGGAAAAGTAGGCAATGTAGCCGAGCAGGTCGATCGTGATGTGGCCGAGCCTATCTTCCGTGACAAGCAACCCGTAGAGAACTGACGAATTCTTATGCAGCTCGGACATGTAGTAAAGACTCGCAAGCGGAATGGGGTCGGCCACGGTCAGGTTGAAGTCGTGCGGCCCGTCAAGTTCATGCCGAAGACCCACAGAAGCTATCGTGGGGTCGAGTTGCCGAAACTGCGTCTGGAAGTACGTGAGGATGTCCCAATCGACGTAATGAGCGTTGATCGTTCCCACCGCCCCGGCGAAGTTGACCAGCGACCCCGGATAGCGCGCTCGCGTACCCCCAAGGCCGTCTGGCTCCAGCAGGGTTTCCTTTCGAAGCCATGCGGCGTTGAAGGTATCGGCACGGAATCCTCCCACCACGGCCGCCGCGGTCGCCAAGCCGCCGCCGAGTGAATGACCGGTGACGATCAGATGGCCAGCAGGTATGCCATCACTTTTCGATAAACCGTCGCCGGTCTTCATCGCTGCCTCATATTGCGGGGGCGTGCCTCGCCCAAGTCCCTGATCAAAGTTGTTTTTCCAGTCGCCCTCCGCGCCGAACAATAACCAGTCTAAGAACTGTCCGAAGGTGTCGTCCGTCCCTGCGAAAGCCAGCACGTATTGATCCTCGCCGGTGATGTAGTCCTGGTAGACCATCGCTTTGAACCCGGCAATGCCCGAGCCCTCGCCGAGCAAAAGATTGGCATCATCCGGGACGCCGAGTCCACGAAGATCCAACGGTGACTTCCGCTCCAAGCTGAACTTTGGCAAGTCGACGAACGTGTAGACGCCCCTTGACGCCAGCGCGTTGCGGACTTCCTGCTTCGTGTGCAGCGCGTAGTAGAAGGAGTCTTCGTTGGCGACGATGTACTTCACCTCGTCGAACGCGGCGGCGTCGCCGTTCACGACCAGCGTGCCCCGAATCCGTTCGTCCACCCGCAGTGCGGCCTCGACGCCCGCGAGCGTCTTGAGC
>CAMBPQ010000092.1 GCA_945869735.1 Planctomicrobium piriforme | reverse complement strand
CCCGCTCCTGGCGTCGGAGCGGCCGGCGCTGATTTCGGCGGCCAACCCATGCCCGCAGCCCGGGGAAGAAACGATGGGCCTCGGGCAGGGCGTTGATCGCCTCGAGCGCCGGCCGCGCAAGCAGGCAAAAGGTGCCGGTCTGTGCGGGGATGTCAGCATCGACGAGATACCCGAAGCCTGCATGAAAAAGGTCAATAGCAAGCCGCCGTAGACCCGTCTCCTGTCGTGAGTGGCGGCGGGCGATCACGACCTCAGCGCCGTCCTCCCAGGCCGCCACGAGGTCGGGAATGAACTCTGGCGGATCCTGGAGATCACCGTCGAGAAGAATGACTGCGTCGCCCTCGGCCTGTCGGAGGCCGGCGGTGATCGCCGCCTGGTGGCCAAAGTTGCGTGACAGGCTAAGCACCTGAAAGCGGTCATCGCCGCCGCGGTTGGCGTGCAGGAGTGCCACCGTGCGGTCGCTGCTACCGTCGTCGACGTACGTCACCCGCCACGATCGCCCGAGCCGCTCACAGGCGGACCGCAGCCGCGCATGGAGCTCCGGCACGTTCTCTTCCTCGTTGAACAGTGGCACCACGACTTCGACCATCGATCACTCCACCAGCCGTCAGCACACCACTCTTCAGGCGGGGGAGGGTAGGACCCGAATCCTCGCCGAGTCAATGCCTTTCTGCAGGGCATAGAGCGAGTGGGGTGGCGGGCGTATTCCCCGCGCTCGCGATTGGGGCTTCCTGACGAGAAGCGCGGCGATCGTCACTGTCCGCCGACGACGTCGACGCTGCGGGGCGAGTCCTTGGTCTTGCGGACCTCCACCTGCACCTCGTGCCCCGCGCCAAGCGCGACGGGCACGCGGAGCGTGAGTTTGTTGGTGCCCTCTTCGAGACCCAAAGAGCCCGTCTGAGCGAGGTCAAGCCGCGTCCCGCCGCACCAGGCGGCCGTGCCCTTGGGCGCGGCGATCCTCAGATCGACCGGACCGTCCGCATCCACCACGATCTCCCCCTGCAGCCAGACCGGCTGGACGGCCGAACCACCGGCGGTAACGCATTCATCGAGCGGCAAGCCCCCGGCGGTCTTGCCGTAGGCTGACTTCCAGCGAAGCCCCCGGCCCTTGAGCACGAGTTTCTCGAACTGTTCGTTGGTGGGAATGAAATCGGTTACGGCCTTCGCGAGCTCAGCCGGAGGATTCTCGAGTAGCTTCCAGCGCTGGATCGTCGGCACCGAGCGGATCGCGTAAGGACCGGGCTTGCCCAGCTCCGACACAAACCTCGCGAGATCCAAAAACTCCTGCTCGGTGAGGAACGTTGTCAGCCCCTTCGGCATCAGCGACTTCCCTTCCACCTCCTCCTCGATGGCGGCCGTGGGGATCGTGATTGTCTTCCCTGTCGCATCCCGAAGCCGCACCCGCAACTCATCGCGGTCTACCTGGACGCCGGTGTGCACTTCGCCGGAGTCGGTGATCACGCTGCGGGTGACGTAGGCCTCCTTGATCGAGGCATCGGGGTTCAAGATCGACGCCACGATGTATTCCGGCGGCGAGATCGAGCCCACCGCCGACAGTTCCGGCCCGATGTTGCCGCCGGCCTTCGTAACCGCATGGCACTTCATGCAGGCAATCTCGGCCCGCCGGAAGATCGCCTCGCCACGGGCTGGATCTCCCTTCTCGACGACCGTGGCCGCGAGCTTGACGATCTCTTCCTGCGTCGGCGGCGCGGGATTGGCTGCAATGCCGGCGGCTTTCGTGAGCGCGTCGGCGAGCACGGGCTCCGAGCGGCCCGTGGCGTACATGTGCCGCAGGAACATCTTGGCCACGTCGGCCGATGGCGGCCGGGTGGCGAGGGCCGCAGCGAGCTTCGCCGCGCCGTCCCGCCGGTCGAGCAGGGCGTCGAGCAAGTCGGTGGGGAGTTTCACCGCTGCGGCGGGCGCGGCTGCAGTGACACCCGCAAGCACCTCGGCCGTGCGACTTGCTGCAGCCGCCGTGTCGAGTCGGCCAAGCGCCGCGATCGCCAGCAGCCGTACCGGCTCGGGACGATTGGCTGCGCACAAGCGTTCGATCGTGGCCTTCGCCTCTGGCGTGCCGAGCGTGGCAAGCGCGAGGATCGCCTGCCGCTGCGGTTCGCCGCCGGCCCGCTCGCCAGCGGCGAGCTTCTCAAGGACCGGGATCGCCGCCGCGTCGCGCCAGGCCGCGGCGAGCTTGATCGCCGGCACCTGGAGGCTGGGGTTGTCAAGAAGTTGCCGCAGGCCATCGAGGCTGCCTGCCGGCTTGATACCGCGCTCGATGGCCGCCTGCGCGAGGCCGTCGCTGATGACCCCGCGCTGACTGGCCGGGATCTTCTTCGGCTCGACCAACTCCGCAAACAGCCAGGCGAGTTCCTCGGGCCCGCCGCGCTCGAGCAGCATACCCACGGCATCGCCCACCCGGTCTTCCGGGAGCCGACCGCTCTCGATGAGCGTTACGAGCGGCTTGGCCGACCCCGAGGCGCCCCCGGCCATCGCCGGCGGCACGCGGCGCGAGAGCGTCTGCATGGTCTCGCGGAAGACGTAGGCGAGATAGTCGTCCTGCGGCATCACGAGTGACTCGAGTGCGATATTGATCGCCTCCTGGTCGCGAAAGAAGCTCAGCGCCCGCACCGCCTCGAGCCGCACCAACGGGTGCTCGTCCGCCACGAGCCTTCGCAGCCGGCCGGAGACGTCGCCCGCCCGCTCCCGCCAAAACGAGAACACGCGTGTGCTGGCCGCGCGCGCCCGTGGCTCGGGCGACGTGAGCAGCCGGTCGAGGAGCTGCTCGTTCACCACGTCCTGCCCCTGATACACCCAGAGCGCCTCGACGAGGTGGTGCTGGAGTTCGGGATCATGCGAATCGAGGCCAGCGATCCAGGCTTCGACGGCGGGGATCACCTCCGCGGCCGGCCGCGACCGTAACTCGGCCCGGGCGCGATACCGCGAGCGATCTTCGTAGGCCTTCAGGGCGTCGAGCACCCTCGCTGTCGGCTCGCCGGCGATCTTCGTCGGCGTGATGAGCGGCCGATCCTTCGCCTTCACTCGCCAGATCCGCCCGTGGTGATGGTCGCGGTTTGGATCGCGAAGCGAGTGCTGCATGTGGCCGACGAGCGGGTTGTACCAATCGACCACGTAGAGGCAGCCGTCGGCACCGAACTCGAGATCCACCGGCCGGAAGTTCGGGTCGTTGGACTTGAGCAAGGGATCGACGGGGTCGGCGGCAAACCCTGAGCCGTCCTCCCGCATCCTGTACTGAAGGACGCCCTGAAAGCCAATGCAGTTGTTGAGCAGGTAGTTGCCCTGAGCATCGTCAGGAAACTGCCGGCTGCTCACGAACTCACAGCCTGATGTGGGCCGCCACTGCTTCTGCAAAAACTGCTTCAGACCGCCGTGCTTGTGCGGATAGTCGACCTCGCCCGAGAAGGCCGTGCCGAAATAGTTGGCCCCACCCGACGCATCGGCCACGAAGTATTGCCCCCAGCGGTCGAACGTCTGGCCCCACGGGTTGGCGAAGCCGTACGATACGACCACGTCAAACTGCTCCCGCTTGTGGTCGTAGCGGTAGATGCCGGCGTTGGAGCAGCGCTTCGGGCCACGGACCGTCTCGACCGCCGTCTGGTGGAACGTGCCTTCCATCATCAGGAGGCCGCCGCCCGGGTCGCTGGCGAACGCACTGATCGCGTGGTGGGAATCGGCCGAGTCAAACCCATCGAGCACGATCTCGCGAACGTCGGCCTTGTCGTCGCCGTCGGTGTCTTTGAGAAACACGAGATTCGGCTCCTGGGCCACGTAGCACCCGCCGTCGGCGATCTCGAGACCGGTCGGCAGGTGGAGCCCGCCGGCAAACACGGTCTCCTTGTCGGCCCTGCCGTCGCCATCGGTGTCTTCGTAAATCAGGATTTTGTCGTCGACGGGCGTGCCCGGGAAATACTGCGGATACCCAGGCATCGTCGCGATCCAGAGCCGCCCCTTGGCGTCGAACGCCATCTGCACGGGGTTGGCGAGGTTGGGAAACTCCACCTCCGAGGCGAAGAGATTCACCTCGTAACCCTCCTCGATCTCCATCTGAGCGAGCGACTGCTCCGGCGTCGTGGTGGGCGCGAGCGACTTCACGTTCGTCTCCACGGGAAGAATCTCCCCCGTGCCGGAGTCGTCGATCTCCGCGGGCACGGGCTTGCCCTGTGCCACATCCCACACGCGACGATCCCGCACGGCCGTCATGGCCCGGAGCTTTTTGACTTCCGCGGGAAAGTTCACTGTGCCGTACGGGTTTTTTCGGCCACCGTAGATGTAGCAGCCGTTGACGCCGCGATGATCGTAAAAGAACTGCAGATTTTTTTCGTTGACGGCGGCGCGGAGCTTTTCCATGTCCACAGTGTTCATGTTCACCGTGGCGGCGCTGGCCCGCGAGCCGAAGAGCGCGGCGTCGAGGAGCTTCGCCATCTCCGCGTCGCCGTGGGCGTTCATGTGGATCCCGTTGATCGTCCAGGGCGTGGGCGACTGTTGCATCGCCGCCAGGCTCGGCGCGAAGAGATCGACGAACAGGGCCCCCTCGCGGGCCGCCACCCGCCGCATCGCCTCGGTGTAGAGGGCGATATTTTTGTTGTTCGCGGAGCCGTCGGGCAGGCTCGGATTTTTCAGGTTCTCGTGCGCCGTGGGGGAGACGAGCACGACCTGCCGGATCGGCTTCGATCCGCCTGCAGCGTTGTTCTCTTCGGCGTTGCGGTCCCAGTCGCCGCCGGGCGATGTGAAGCGGTCGATCGAAAATGGATCCTTCACGAACGCGGCGAGGTCCTTTTCGAACTTCGCCACGCCGGCAGGCCCGGCAAACGACTCGTTGAATCCGAACATCGCGATCACGACATCGGGGGAATGGTCGACGAGGTTGCTTCCGTGGTCGCGGAAGCCCTGCGACCGGAGCCGGATCGTGAGTTCGTCGGCCGACCAGCCGAGGTCGCGGACGAAGATCTCTTGCTGCGGAAAGCGGGCGTGGAGAAGTGTCTCGAAGTTGCCGAAATACTGCATCCGCTCGGCCAGCGTGTTGCCCACAATCACGACGTGGTCGTGCGGTTGGAGTTCGAGCCGACCCGGCTCCGCCGCGACGGCCGCCGTGGCCGTCAGCCACAGGGCCCAGAGGATCCCCACACTCAGACCCCAGCGGCGCGAACCCTCGAACACACAGCGTGACATCGAAACAACTCCTCGCGGCTTATGCCGACCACGCCAGGCCGGTAGAAAGGATTTTAGTATGCACAAGAGATTGGCCCATCGGGAAGCATCGATCTTCGAACAGCGGGAGCTTTTCCTGGTTTGAGCAGTCGATCGCGACCACGTGGCGGGTTCGAGACTTGACCGGGTTCGCCTCAAGCCCGACACTCGAGTTGTTGCAGCGCGGGCGGTTCGCTGGATCAGACCGTCCGGAGGTTCGTGAGGAGACTTCTCGCTCGCGCCGCTGGCGGTTCCCTGCCCGCCCCCTTCACCCGCCTGCCGCGATGGCTCGCGGCCGCTCTCATGAAGTCGCCAGCAGACTCTCTTTCACCGCAACACGTCGGCCTCGAAGCGATGTCGTCTCCGCTTCGCCGGGCCATGATGGGCACGGTATCGTGTGTGGCTTCGGACGCGTGGGCCAGATTCTTTGCCGTGATCTTGCCGCGGTAGGCATGCCGCTGGTGGTGATCGACGCCGATGCAGGCCGGCTCGCGCTGGCCGAGTCGCAGGGATATACGATCGTGATGGGAGACGCTGCAGAGGAGCAGACCCTCCGCAGGGCGCATATCGACACTGCACGCGTGGTGGCGGTGGTGCTGCCCGACGATGCCGCGAATGTTTTCGTTACGCTGTCGGCCCGCGAACTGAGTGGGTCGGTGGAGATCATCGCCCGCGGTGAGCGGCCCGACACAGAACGCAAGCTCCTGCGGTCGGGGGCCACGCGTGTCGTGCTCCCAGCGGCGGCGGGCGCCAACCGCATCGCCAGGATGATCACGCACCCCTCGGCGGAGACCCTCCTGGGCGACGCCGACAGCATGGGGCAGCTCAACGACCAGTTGCTTGAAATCGGCATGGAGATCGGCCAGATCACCATCGAAGCCGACTCGGAGCTGCCGGGCGCGACGCTCGCCGACGTCGACCTGCGGCAGTCGGCGATCGTCATCGTGGCGATCCGCAAGGCGGATGGACAGATCCGGCGGAGCCCACACCCGACGACGGAACTCGAGGCTCTCGACACGCTGATCGTGGTTGGCCGGCACGACGACGTGCCGCGGTCGCTCCGCCGGCTGCCGATTCCGACCCAACTCACGTTTCGGGGCGCCTCCGCACCGCGGCCGGGCGGGAGCAGCCGATGACGTCGCTGGGGCTACGGCAGCAGGAACACGAGCCCCGTCACGGTAGCCGCCTCGACGGCCATGCCCCTCACGCTGATCGGAATCGCGGGAATCGTCCACGGGGCGCAGCTACCCGGCCGGTAGTAGCCGAGCGGATAGACGCACTCCCAGGGAAGCTCGACGCCCATCTTGTAGGGCAGGACGGGCAGGGTGATGAAGAAGTGGGCCGCCGAGAGCACCGAATCAAGCGGGCCGTAGGAATGGCCGTAGCGCTCGAGTTCCCAGTCCTCGAAGTACAGCGGCTTGTGGCAGTAGCCCGCCGCCTTCCAGGTGAACATCGTCGTGGCGAAGCGGCGCGGCTCGAACGTCTCCCCTTCGAGGCGGCACTCGCACGGGTAGTCGTTACCCGGTCGGCCGCCCACCCGGATGTCGAGGTCGATGCCGGCGATCTCGTCGGCGCGAAGCCTCGCGAGAGCCTCGCGGCAGTCGCCACTTTCCTCGGCACAAGGCTTTCTGCTGGCGGGGCCGTCGTCCGGATCCGTGGCCTCATTTGCCGCCTCGTTTGCCGCACCACCAGGCGTCACCTGGGCAAGCGTGAGCGCCTCGTCAGATTCCGCAACAGCGGGCTCCGTCGGCATCGGCTCCTCATCCGCCTCGCCAAGGACGGGCGCAACGGCACAGAGCATCGCGTCGGGGCACGCTTTTCCAGCAGCCCGCTCGGAAAACTTGAGAAACGTCCGCCAATCCTCAGCAATGACCGGCGGGCCGATCGCAACCGCCAGCCAGCACACCGCCCACACTGACCCACGCGACCCAAATGCGGTGAGGTTCTTCCCGAGGAGCGAACGGATCATGGCGACAGCGTCCAGGGTGCAGCGGTGACGGAGACGTCATCAGGAAGATCGACGCAATACCCCACACGACTTTGACGACAGTACCGGCCGCCGTGTCAGGACCACTGCACTTCGCCTGCCCACCCCAGACCCCCGAGTCGAACGCCCGGGCCCGGACGGACTCCCTCAAGCGTCACTCGGGCTTCGCGTGCTCGGCGGTGTAGTTCGGGGCTTCCTGCGTGATCACGATGTCGTGAGGATGGCTCTCACGGACGCTCGCGGAGGTCACCTGGATAAACCGCGAGTCGGACCTGAGCTCCTCGATCGTCCGCGTGCCGCAATAGCCCATGCCGGCCCGCAGGCCACCCACGAGCTGGTAGACGAACACGCTCAACGGTCCCTTGAAGGGCACCCGTCCCTCGACGCCTTCCGGGACCAGTTTGTCAGCGACGCGGCCCGTCACCTTCTGCCGGTAGCGTTCGCTTGACCCCTGGACCATCGCCCCGAGCGATCCCATCCCGCGGTAGGCCTTGAACGTGCGTCCCAGATAGAGGACGGTTTGTCCGGGGCTCTCCGCCACGCCCGCGAGCAGCCCGCCGAGCATGCAGCAGTGCGCCCCCGCGGCGATGGCCTTGGTGATGTCGCCCGAGTAGCGGATGCCGCCGTCGGCGATCACAGGCACGCCGGCAGCGGCCGCCTCCTGCGCCGCCTCCCAGACCGCCGTGATCTGAGGCACGCCGACGCCAGAGATGACCCGCGTCGTGCAGATCGATCCGGGGCCGATCCCGACTTTGACTCCGTCTGCGCCGGCTTTGATCAAGTCGCGGCACCCTTCGCGGGTCGCCACGTTCCCCGCCACCACCTCGATCTCCCACCGCTTCTTGATGGCCGCGACGGTCTCGATCACGTTGGTGGAATGACCGTGGGCGCTGTCCACAACCAGCATATCGACCCCTTTCGCGATCAGGCTCGCCGCCCGGTCGTAGTCGAACACGCCCACCGCCGCCCCGACCCGCAGCCGACCCTGCCGGTCTTTGCAGGCGTTGGGGAAGCGTTTCATCATGTCGATGTCCTTGATCGTGATCAGCCCGGTGAGCACGCCGCCTGCGTCGACGAGCAGGAGCTTCTCGACCTTGTTTGCCATCAGGATCTTCTCGGCCTCGTCGAGCGACACGTTACCCGTCGAAGTGACGAGCCCCGACTTCGTCATGATCTCCGCGATCGGCGTTTCGCCGCTCTCCAGAAAGCGGAGATCACGGCGGGTGATGATGCCCACGAGCCGGCGGTCTTCGGCGGTGATCGGTACGCCCGAAATGTTGTATTGATCCATCACCTCGCGGGCCCGGGCCACCGTAGCCGACGGGGGGAGCGTGACGGGATCCACGATGATCCCGTTGGCGCTCCGCTTGACCTTATCAACCTCCTCGGCCTGCCGGTCGATCGAGAGGTTTTTGTGGATCACCCCGAGACCACCCTCCTGGGCCAGGGCGATCGCCATCTCGCTCTCCGTGACGGTGTCCATCGGGGAGCTGATGATCGGGATCTTGAGGGCGATGCCGCGGGTGAGGCGGGTGCTGACGTCCACCTCGGCAGGCACGACGGCCGAATGCCTCGGCACCAGCAGCACGTCGTCGAAGGTGATTCCGGTGGCGACGATTTTCCCGTCCATGAGGCCAAGGCTCCTTGTGCTGGAAAAGCCCGGCAGTATGGGCTTTGGACACCCCCGAGGGCAACGACCTGTCGTCCGGGAGCCCGTCGCGGCCGAGTTTGCCGCAGGTTGGCCCGGTCGCCCGCACGGCGCGAAAGCGTGTCCTAGGTTTGTGGTGCCCTTCGAATCCGGCGCTCGCCGGGGCACCCCTCGTCACCACGCGGTTCATCATGCGCTTCCACGAAGACTCCAGCCCGACGCTTCCCGCCACCACGTTGCTCCGCGCCGTGACCGCTCCCCATGCCACGCCGGCAGAGCCCGACCAGGCGGCGATGGACGCCCATCTGGCCCGCAGCCGCTACGGCCGGTTCACGCTCACCGAGGCGGTCCGGCCCGGCTGGCACCTCGACGTCGTCCCGCAGGCCGGCTTCCGGCACGATGCCTACATCGATCCGCGAACCGGCGGCCGCATGCCAGCCGTAATCGCCGCCGTCTCCAGCGAAGACCTGTTTTCAACGTTTCTGGAACTGATCGAACCATTCGGCGACGCCTGCGACGTCGTGCTCGAATCGTCGCACGATTCCAAAGAACTTCGCCGCGAACTCACCCGCGAAGGCGTCGAGCGGCTCGTGCTCGAGAGCATGCTCTGGGAATATGAAGACCTGCTGCTCAACGACGGCTGCACGTCGATCGCCGTGATGCACCCAGAACTCTCCCTCGAGGTGCAACTCGACGAGCACAAGCTTCTCGTTGTCTACGCCCAGTCACGGCAGCCGTTCGAGCGAATCCTGCGGGAAAGCGGCGTCGAGCGGAACGACCGCATCCGGTTCATTTCGCAGGGCGAGCATCTCCACACGTCGCATGCCCGCCACGCGCGGCAGTTCGAAGAACTCGCGGCCCGCCTCGGCGCCAGCTAGAGCGCATCCGCTGTTGGTGGAGCGGGGCGGGGTGCGACCCGCATTCCCCGCGCTTGCGCTTTGGACTTCCTGACGGGAGGCACGCCGCACGGATATTCAACACGTCTCCCGATCGTGAGGAGCCGGTCTTGTTTCACGCCTGCAACGCCATCGTGGCCGTTGCAGGCGTGAGGCAGCCGAAGCGACAGCCAGAGGTGTCCCTTGGCTGCCGGGC
>CAMBPQ010000091.1 GCA_945869735.1 Planctomicrobium piriforme | reverse complement strand
GGTGGCACGCGCAGACGCCGGGGAATCTTTGCGACTCACGAGCAATTCCCCAGTCGGCCACCCGAGCATCCTGTAGCAAAATCCCCCGGCGGCGAGCATGTCACCCCCGGTGAACCAATCCGGCACCGTTTCGCCCGCGACCCCACGGGCGCACTGCATGGACAACCCCACGCCCACAAAGTTCCCCGAAGGACCGGTTTTTTAAATGTGTAAGCGGTTCGCTGACCTTGGCGTTTCAATGCCTGACCTGCCCCTCTGAACGCCGGTTGAAAAGTGCAGCGCGGAGCGGTCCAAAAGTGCAGCGCTGGGATTGGGTTGAATTACTCCGGGGTAGCCGGTTGCTCCAAGGAGCTGTGTGTCACGACGGGCCGGTCGCCCGTCGTTGTCGCCTGCGGGCGTCCCGGAGGCGGAAGCTTTCGCCCTTTGCCTCTCGCCCTTTGCCTCAAGGATGTGGCAGCGGTGCGTAAGGCGATCGAGTGCCGCTCCGGTGAGTCGTTCGCTGCCGAGCACCTCGGTCCATTGCTTGAAGGGCAGATTCGTGGTCAGGATCAGGCTTTGCCGCTCGTAGGCCGTGCTGCGCACGTCAAAGAGGAGCTCGGCCCCTACCTTCCCGGTCGGAACGTAGCCCCAATTCGTCAAGAACGATGAGGTCGAGTTGCTTGATCTGCTTGCGTAACCGCAGGAGCTGCTTCTCCTCCTTGGCATCCATGAGCAGCGTGATCAGTTCGGTCACCCTGAAGAACCGCACCTTCCGTCCCTGCCCGCTGGCGGCGAGTCCCAGGGCGATCGCCAGGTGCGTCTTGCCGACACCGCTGGAGACGATGAGCAGTACGTGCTCGATGAAGCGGCTGATGGTGATTCCGGCCTTGCTCAGCGCCGCCTCGAGGCGCTGACGGGCGTCCCTATCCTTCCTGTCGAGGAGGAAATCCTGGAAATCGCTGAAGAAATACTCCGGAAAGCGATTCTGCCGCGATCGGCGAGTGTCGACGCGCTTCATATCGCGATGGTTGCTCACCACGCTACCCGGCGACGCATCGCAGAAAAGTTCGGGCATGATCTCGCAGCCATCGTCCAGGACACAAAAAAGAGGCAAGCCACCTCTGGCCATGAAATCTGGCGACCAAAGCCGAAGCCATCGGCCGCGTCCCCGAATTCCTGACGTCATGACGCCCGGCGGCGCTCACGCGGGCGGAAGTCCAAGCGGCTGAGAACCAACGGGGTGGTCGAACTGTCGCCGTTTGAGTTTCTTGACAGGCTCGGCCCCAACTGCGGCGGCCACATCCGGCTGATCGCGTTCCACCAAAGCCAGGGCCGGTGCGCAAGATCCTGACACACTTGGGCGAACCGCTCGAACCGCCGCCCATGTCTCCCGCCCGCGGGCCACCCGCCGACTCAAGCGAGCTCGTTCAGGCCCACGACGATCGCGACGTCTTTCAAGCGACGGAGAGACGAGGTGCCTGCGATCGACATTCACCGTCTCTGACCGCTGCCGCAAGCGAGGCACCAACGAAGCCGCCATGGGGCCGGACGAGGAGAGCCTCTGCGCCGACGCCAGAAAACAGCCACTCCAGGCGGGGGAGGCAGGCGTTCCAGGAGCCGTTTGTGGGGCCAGCGAGACGGCAGCACGCGGCTCGCCGGCCGCTCATGACCTCGGCAATGCTGGCGGAAGTGCCATTGGCCGAGCTATCCCTAGAACGTTGCCACGACGCCAGGGTTGCTGTTCTATTTCTTAGATCGTTTCCCGGCGACGGCAGCGGAGAAAACCGCCCGGCGGCGGCCTCGCAGTGGCCGTGACGGCCAGGATTCCCCGTGACCAAGGAGGTGATTCCGTGACGCAACGTGACTGGTGCGGAGGGCTGTGCCGATAACGGCGCGTCGACGGGTCTGCCGTTGACGCAGCCCACCGCCTCGAGGCCAAATGGCACTGTCGCTTGCGGGCGGCAGGTGTACGGCCGCGGTTGCGGGGACAATCCCGTTCCTACGGCTGCCGCCCCGTTCGCGAGGCGGCAGTTTTTTGTTTGCAGGTTTCCTTCGGTAGGATCCTGGTGTCGAGAGGGCGGGTGTCGGGAAGGCCACACGCAATGCAACCACTTTCCTGGCACGACTTCTGGCCGGCCGCAGCAACAAGCCTCTTCGTACCCAGGTTGGTGATCGGAGCCGTCGCGATCTTCGTGCTTGGCGCATTGTTCGGCGGATTCGTCGGCGGACCGCGGCCGGCCGCGACGCCCGGCCGGGCCGTCGCCGTCAAGATCGTCAGTGGCTGCTGGATGGCCGTGGCCACGCTCAGTCTGGCGTGGTGGCTCGGCATCCCGCTCAAGGAGACGGCGCTCGTGCCGCGTGCACCGCTGATCTCGCTCGCGTTCGCTGTCGGCATCGGGGCGGCCGTCGCGCCCGTGATCGTCACGGGGGCGCGGCTGCAGGAGATGCGGCGTTTCTACCCGGAGATGCGGCTCACCGGATCGGACTGCGCCGGTTCGTCACGGACGCGCTGGCGGCTGGCGATGCTCGCGGCCTGGCTCATGTATCTCATCGGCTACGAGGCGCTCTTTCGCGGCCTCCTGCTCCCGATCCTGACGCGGGAACTCGACCTCTGGCCGGGCATGGCGGTAGCGACGGGGCTCTACGTGTTGGCCCATCACGACCGGCCAGCGGTCGAGTCGCTCGCAGCCATTCCTACGGGGTTTGTCATGGCGGCGATCACGCTCACGACCGGCAGTTTTCTCGCCCCGCTCCTGTTGCACTGGATCATCGCCGCCGTCAACGAAACGACCTCGGCCGCGCTGGCTGTAGCGGGCAGCCGGCGATGAAGGCCGAGGCGTTTGCGCTCGGGGCCAACGCCGCCATCATGACCGTGCCCAGCGGCATGGCTCGCAAATTACTCGGCCGACTGACCTGCCCCCAGTGATGGGGCCAGTTTCTATCATCAGGGTTGCCCTGCCAAGCGATCGCGGCTGTCTGACGGCGAGAGTACGGCATGCATTTCATCGATCGTAGCCGACGAAAATCCTGCCGCAGTCCCGGGAACGACCTGGGTCGATCCACTCGACACGTCGTAGAGCATGCCGACCATCCCCACTTGTCCGGCTGCCACGAGTTCCCGAATCACCCGGCTCGAGTCGAGGATCCGTCTGACCGTCAGAGCCACGTTGCGGCGGGCTACTTCGTCGGCGATCGTTTGACGTTGCTCTGGTGTGGCACGAGCCAAAGTTCCGCAGGTATCGAGGTCGACGGCGCGGCCAATCGCCTCGACGATCGGCGCAAGATGAGTGCATCCGGGGGCAACGTCGAGACCAGGCTGGCAGGTGGCCTGAACCGCGGCGTTCACCGCGCCGCAGCGGGTATGGCCCAGCACCACCACGAGTTTCGCTCCGGCCACCGAGCATGCAAACTCCATACTCCCGAGTACCTCGTCGGTGGAGATGTTTCCCGCCACCCGCACACTGAAAATGTCGCCCAAGCCCAGATCGAAGAGCAGCTCCGCCGGTGAACGCGAGTCGATGCAACTCAGCACCACGGCGATCGGATGTTGGCCCACGGCAGTGGCCACGACCTGCCGGCCGAAATCACGCTTCAGCCGCTTGTCGGTACGAAAGCGTTCGTTGCCTACCCGCAGATAGTCGAAGGCCCGCGCGGGCGTAATATCCTGCTGCAGCTCCCGAGACGAGAAGTCGACGTACCGGATCTGGTCCGCGATCGAGTATTTCTTGCGGAAGCCCCGCGTGCTCACATGCACGCCTCGGGCCGGGCCGATGACGTCGCGGTATTCGCGGAGCATCTCCAGGATGTCCGGGTCGATGTAGACCGTGTCGTGGGCGTCAATCAGCACGTGGGCCCCGCGCGGCACGGTGTCGAGTGATTGGCGGATCGATGCCCTGTTCAAGAAGCTCACCTGATTCGCCAGTTCCACCCGGGTGACATCGCCCGAAAGATGCTGCTCCGCGACGAGCTTGACCGGCCGCCGGAGGTTGCTCCACAGAATGAAAGCCACGCTCACCACCAGCCCCACGAGGATCCCGATCAGCGGATCGCTCAGCACGATCGCCACGAGCGTGATGATGTAGGGGATGAACTGGTAGCGGCCCGCCTTCCACATTTCGGCGAACACCGCAGGGCTCGCCAGCCGTAGGCCGGTAGCCATGAGGATCGCGGCGAGGCACGAGAGCGGAATGAGATTGATGAACAAGGGGAATACGAGCACCGCCGCGGCCAGAAGCACTCCATGGACAATGGCCGATCGCTTGGTCTTGGCACCGGCGTCGATATTGACGCTGGACCTCACGATCTCGCAGGTCATGGGTAGCCCGCCAAACACCCCCGATACGCAGTTGCCGATGCCCTGCGCCACGAGTTCGAGGTTGGCCGGCGTAGTGCGGCGGTCACGGTCGAGACGATCGACGGCCTCCATCGTGAGCAGGGCCTGAAGCGATGCCACCAGCGCGATCATGATCGCGGCAGAGTAGACGGCGGGATTCGCAAGCTGTGACAGGTCGGGCATCCGCAGGAAGCCGAGAGACTCGCCGAAACTGTTCGCCACCGGCACCTGCACGCGGTGCGATGCCTCGATCACCCACGCGCCGCCAACACGATCCAGGGCGAACAAGGCCAGCACGCCGAACACCACCACAGCCAGCGGGGCCGGCACACCCGACATCCGTGTCATCCACCAGCGATTCCACGTGAAGATCAGCGCCAGGGCCGCCACGCCCACGAGGGACGCCCCGGGATGAAACTGCGTCAGCGACTCGAGCAGTTCGGAAAACGTGTTGTATCGGTCCGGCTGAAAAAACGACATCTCGCCTTCGGGATCGGTATCGCGGCCAAAAAGATGGGGAATCTGCTTGAGAATCAGGATCACGCCGATAGCCGAAAGCAGTCCACGAACCACGCTCGTGGGCACGAATGACTTGAGAAATCCCCACTGCGCGAGCCCGAGGCCGATCTGGATCAGTCCGGCGATCACGACCGCGACGAGCAGTGCCTCGAAGGAGCCCAACACCGCCAACTGAGTAGCCACAACGGCCGTGAGCCCGGCGGCCGGGCCGGAAATCATCACGCTGGCGCCACTGATCGAAGACACGACGATGCCCGCCACGACGCCCGAGACCACCCCCGAGATGAGCGGAGCATTGGAGGCCAAGGCGATGCCGAGGCAGAGCGGCAGGGCCACGAGAAATGTGACAAGTCCCGCCATCAGGTCGTCGCGAATGTAGGCGGCGGTGAGGAGCGAGTGATGGTTACTGCGGTGCATGGCGAGAGTCTCCTTCGGGAGTGTGTGGATGCCGGTGTGGCCCCTCTTAGGGGTGCCACTCTCGGACAATGCCGCCGTCGGCGAACTGACCGGGGCTGGCGATCGGGGGCGGACAACGGTCGCGCTGCCGCCCAGAGCGACGTCGTGGCGGATGCGGCGACGGCCGAAAAGAAGCCGCTACAACCGGAGCGGTGCCGTCAGGCCATTGGCCAGACGATGGCCCTGGGGAGTCGCCGCTGAAGCTTGCCTCGCCTCCGCCAGCAGGCTCACGGTGGCGCGATTCAGAACATCCCCTGCATCGACCACGATCGACCGCCGGGAAGGACGCCTCCGGCTGGCGATCTCGGTCGAGCCAGCACCCTCAGCCAGCCTCAGATGGCAGCACTCGGTCTCTGCCGACTCCGGCGATTCACTCAGTTCCACTTCCCGCAACAGGGGCGATGACGGGAGGAGCAGACCGGCAGCCATGACAATCGCGGTCATCACGGGTCGGCGGCGAAGCGGGCAGAAGCCCGCACCGAGAAACCGTTTCAGAACTCGCAGCCACGCCTGCATGGGTTCCGCCTCATGCCGCAGGAAATAGGTCGCTCCGCAAACCCCATGGCAGGATTTCGGCACACTCTTCCTCAGTTTAGAGTGCGGCGGCGTTGCGGGGCAAGTTCACTGTTCCGTGACAACGGTGGATACCGTCTTCGAGACCAGGGGTTTTCCCGCGGTTCCGTCGCTCGCCATCGCCGCGATGACCTGCAGGTCGATAGGGAGTTCGCCGATTTCGTTCAGGAAAACGAGTCCGCCCTCGGCAGCAGGAAAGGCGGGGGCAATTCTCGCCCTGACTGCTGCGTCATGCTGCTCAAACAGTCGCCTCCGCATGACCGCCGCACGAAGCGCCCCGTGAGTGGTGGCGATGTGGTGTGCGCTACGGCCGGCCCTCGATGGCGCTGTCACTCCTCGGATTCACGCTGTGGTACGTGCAGCACACTCGCATGATCGCGAACTTCAGAGGGAATTGGCTACGAGGCGGGCCTCGCTTTCACGGGCATGCCGCCGCATACGCAGTGTCCCGGGGAAATCTCCAGCAGCGCTATCCGCTTCACTTTGTCCGAGTGGAGCCGTTTGTCGTGCCCAAGAAATCACTGACCGGCGACAACACCGAGCGGGTCGACACCCGCGTGCTGCAGGTGATCTACAAGTTCGATCCCCACGGCTGGCCGCGGCTGTTTGTCGGGCAGCAGGTGGAAGTCTTCATCGAAGCCCCTCTCGACCTTGGATGCCGGTGCGGAAACGGCACCCTGAAAAAGTCTCAAGAATCGGGCTGCGAATGACGTTGCTCTGCATAGCGGCCGTCGTTCGGCAGGATGAGCACGCGGCATTCCGGGGGGAATACGGGGCCTGTGCTGGACGGATTGCGCGTGGTCACGGGTCGCCTCCTCTGGGTCGGACGCATGCTTTACAGCCCTGCTCATCGCATCGCCTTCGCCCACTATCCAAAGACGGCCGGCACGTCGATCGGCAACTGGTTCACGCAGGCTTTTCCCGATGCGTTCCCGGTCAGTCGACGCAATCCGCACTACAGCGTGCGGAAGTCGCTCGCCCGGCTCTCCAGCGGGTGGATGATCACGCGGTGGAAACGCGCGTCGCTCAGGCTGCTGCCCTTCGCCGGCCGTTCGGCGGGCCGGCCCGAGCCGAATCCGATCGATGATATTCGCATCGTAGGCGTGGTGCGTTCGCCGTTCCAGATGCTGGTGTCGCTGTACGAGTATTGGCAGCGGCTGGAGGCATGCCCGGATCCTCGAAACCCGTGGATGAAGGCCGCTCGTGAGCGGCGGTTTCGCGAGTTTCTTCGCCTTGCCGTGCACGCCGACAGGGCGGTTCCGTACGAACAGTTTTTCAACGTCGGCGGGCGGGCCTGGCCACGGACAAGGCTCGTGCAGTTCGACCAGTTGGAGCAAGGCCTGCGGGACGCGCTCAACGGGTTTGGAATAAAGGTGCCGGTGACCTTACCTCGCTCCAACCGCGCACCAAGCCGGGGCCGCCCGCTCGCCGACTACGAGGCGGAGGCGGGCCCGCTGCTCAGCGAGGTCCACCGCCGCTTTCGGTGGTACGACGACAACCGCGAGACGTTCGCGGGCGTGTAGACGAAGAAACACCCGCTCCCGTGTGGACGTGAGAAGTTGCGGCTGACTGGCGAGAGCTTCAGTCGTCTCGAGTTGCCACTGCCAAAGCCTGGATTTTCAGGCCCCGGGGGTCTCTCGACCAACTGGCACGTCCGCCAAGGGCGGTCTATCATAGAAGGGTTTCGATAGAGCGCGTTCGAACGCCCGAGGAGCGCCGGGCCACCACGTTCTCCAGTGACGAGACTGTTGCCGCCCCTGAGCCGGCGATGAACGTAAGTCGGGTGTGCTTTCGTCGGAGAGAAATGCCCATGCTTTGGATCGCGATTATCTCGGTCGCTCTGGCCATCGCCTGTCCGCAGGCCGGGCATGCGGAGCCGGTGTCGTTCAACCGCGACATCCGGCCGATCATGTCCGACACGTGCTTTCACTGCCACGGCTTCGACGCCTCGACCCGAGAGGCTGGGATGCGTCTTGATCTCCGCGAGGCGACGCTCGGCGAGACGGAGGGCGGGGTCGTCCCGATCGTGCCGGGGAGCCCGCAGGCCAGTGCGATCATCGCGAGGATCTTCGACGATGAGGATCCGATGCCGCCAGAATCGGCGCACAAGCCCCTCACGGCACGGCAGAAGGAACTGCTGAAACGCTGGGTGGCCGAGGGGGCCGTGTATGAGCCGCACTGGGCCTATGCACCTCTCGTGCGACCGGCACTGCCGGCCGGCCGCGAGGGCGTCAATCCAATCGATGCCTTCATCGAAGCGCGGCTCACCGCGAAAGGACTGGCGTTGTCGCCGGAGGCCGCACCCCATGTGCTGGAGCGGCGGCTCGCACTCGATCTCACCGGGCTGCCGCCGGAGGTTGTCCTTACCGCGAAGGGAGACTCGTCTGCATCCGTGCCGCAGGTGGATCGCCTGCTCGCGTCACCCCACTTCGGCGAACGCATGGCCGTCTGGTGGCTCGACATCGCCCGCTTTGCCGACACTGTCGGATTTCACGGCGATCAGAACCAGCGGATCTTTCCCTACCGCGACTACGTGATCGATGCGTTCAACGCCAACAAGCCGTTCGACCAGTTCACACGGGAGCAACTCGCGGGTGACCTCCTCCCCGATCCCACTCATGAGCAACTGGTTGCCACTGGCTACAACCGGCTCAACATGATGACACGCGAGGGGGGCGCACAGCCGAAGGAATACCTCGCGAAGTATGGCGCCGAGCGGGTGCGGGCCGTAGCGGCCGCCTGGTTTGGCAGCACGTTCGGCTGCGCCGAGTGCCACGATCACAAGTTCGATCCGATCAAGTCCCGTGACTTTTACGAACTCCAGGCGTTCTTCGCCGACATGAGGCAGTGGGGCGTGTATCACGACTATGGCTTCACGCCAGAGCCGGAACTCAAAGGCATCAACAACGACTCTCCGTTCCCGCCCGAGATCGAGGTGGAGAGCCCGTGGGCCAAGAAACAGCTCGGCCTCGCCGAGCAGGCCCTCTCGCAGCACGTTGCCGCGGCGGCCGCTCGGCTCGCGGGCGCCCCGCAGACCATGGCCGCGCAGGCCGCATGGGAGGTGGGCATCGCTACCTTTCTGGCTTCGCACTCGGACGGCTGGCTCGAACTTGCGGCAGCGGAGCCACCGGCTCCGGTCGAGGGCAAGCCCGCCGCGAAGACCGGCGCACCGCAGTTCGTACTCGAGGTACCGCAGGTGCCGGCGGTGACGGCCGTTGGCCTGGAAGTGCTCACCGCCGGTATCGACGCCGGCAAACTCACCGCGATCCCCGGCAAGTCGCTCGCGATCGCGGTCGCGATCCAGCCGGCTGAGGGACAGCCGCGGCCCGTGCCGCTGCGGTCGGGCGCGGCCACCGCCAAACGGCCCGTCCACCAATCAGGCGCCGAAGTGCCCGGCGTAGACAAGGAATGGCGGCTGCCGAACCCGTTGCCAACGGACGGCCGTCTCCGGGCAGCGTGGCTCGTCGACCCAATCACGCTCCGCGAGGGCGAGAGGCTCGTGGTCACGGTGGAGGGTGCCGGTGACGTGCCCGTCAAGGTGACCGTCAGCCCGCTCGCGGCGGTCGACCCGCTCGACGCAGCAAGTGTCGACGACGTCGCCGCCCTTCTGGTGCCCGCCTCGGCGCGGTCGCCGGCACAGGTCATCCGTGCCACGACCGTGTTTCTGATGGCGACCGCATACGATCGCGCCGCCTTCGACGAAACGCGTCGGCTCGCCGACCGTGTGCGAGGCCTGTGTGGTGGCCGGGCGTGGACGATGGTGACGCAGGCCGTCGCCACGCCACTGCCGATCCGCGTGTTGCCCCGCGGCAACTGGCAGGACGAGAGCGGTCCGGTCGTCATGCCGGCCACACCCTCCTTCCTGCCGGGCCGCATCGAGAGCACGGACTCAAAGCGGCTCACGCGGCTCGACCTCGCCAACTGGCTCGTGTCCGACGCCAACCCGCTCACGGCCCGCGCTGTTGTCAACCGGCTCTGGGTGATGTTCTTCGGCACAGGCCTGAGCGCGGCCGTCGATGATCTTGGTTCCCAGGGTGAGCTCCCCTCGAATCCTGAACTGCTCGACTGGCTGGCGTGCGAGTTCCGCGAGTCGGGCTGGGACGTCAAGCACATCATCCGCCTGATCGTCACCAGCCGCACCTACCGGCAGTCGAGCGT
>CAMBPQ010000090.1 GCA_945869735.1 Planctomicrobium piriforme | reverse complement strand
CATGAGCGCCGTGAATGCGACGCCGTCAGACCCCTCGCGCGCGGCCTGCGCTGAGAGTTCCTCGTCGCTCATCTCGTCGGTGCGGGGGGCACCTGAAGCTTCCACGCGGTTCGTCCCTCGCGGCGCGGGGCTCCCTAACCTCTGAGCGCCGTGGTGGCGCGGGCGATTGCCTCGGCCGCCTCGGCGTCGTTGCAGGCCTCGGCGACGATTCGCACGATCGGCTCGGTGTTGCTGCCGCGAACGAGCAGCCAGCCGCCGCTCCAGTCGAGCCGCAGGCCGTCGAGGCGGCTCGCTGTGGCCTCCGGAAACGCCCGCTCGATCCGACCAAGACCGGCAGCCAGAGCGGCGCCGCGGAGATCGGGCGACAGATCGATCTTCGTCTTCACCATCACCAGCCTGGGCAGTGCCGCGGCGAGACTCTCGATCGTCGTTGAGCCGGTGGCCAGCCGGTCGAGCACGAGGGCCATCGCCACGAAACTGTCGCGGACAAGCACCACTCGCGGATCGATCACGCCCCCGTTGCCCTCGCCACCGAGCACGGCCCCACAGGCGAGCATCTCGTCGACGACGTTGGCCTCGCCCACCTTCGACACCCGGCAAGCCACGCCGTGCCGTGCGGCAATCGAGGCCGTCATGCCGCTCGTCGAGCAGTTGACCACCACCGGGCCGGGTGTCTTCGCGAGCACGGCCTCGACCGCCAGCGCGAGCGTCGCCTCTTCACCGATGTACCGCCCGTCGGCGGTGGCGATCGCGAGCCGATCAGCGTCGGGATCCTGAAAAAATCCGACGTCGGCGTCGCACTGCCTGATCAGCGGGAGTAGGCCGGCGAGATTCCCGGCCGTAGGCTCGGGCTCGTGCGCGAAGAGGCCGTCGGGAGTGCCCCCTTCGATCACGACGTCGCAGCCAAGGTGTTCGAGAAGGGGTCGCGCCACGCGACTGCCGGCGCCATGACCGCTGTCGAGCCAGACCCGGGGCCGGCGGCGGCGGATCGCCTCGACGTCGACGACGGCGGCCACCAGCCGCACGTGGGTCGCCGTGCCATCCCAGGAGGTCGTACGGCCATGCGCCGCCGTGTCCACGACCGGCGGCGTGCCCGCCGGCAGAGCCTCGTAGTACGCGAGCACCTCGCGGCCGGCGGCCGCCGTGAGCACCCGCCCGGCAGAGGAAAACAACTTGAGTCCGTTGTAGAGAGCGGGATTGTGGCTCGCCGAGATCTGGATGCCCCCCGCAGCCCCGCGGTCGCGCACCACGATCCCAATCGTGGGCGTGGCAGCCACGCCACAGTCGATGACGTCGCGGCCGAGCCGCGTGAGGTGATCGGCGAGGGCGACAGCGAGGGCCGGTCCGCTCTGCCGGCCGTCACGGCCGATGACGATCGGCCCGGGTGGCAGCGTGGCGGCGAAGGCGTGGACGTAGCGAATCACCACGTCGTTCGTGAGCGACCCGCCCACGACTCCCCGGAGGCCCGACACGCTCACGATCAACGGCTCGTCGGGAAAGGTTGGGTGGCTCATGCGGGCCGCAGTATAAAGTTTGCCGCCCCCAGCCCTGAAATCCGTCTCGCCCCGGAGCCCCGTCATGCCCCAGCCGTCCGCCACCGACGTCGCCCGTCTCCTCGATTCGATCGCCGCCGCCCGTGCCGCCGGCACGATCACGGAGCACTCGGCCGCCACCATGCGGGACTGGCTCACTCAGCCGAGATATGCAGAATTCGCCGCCGAACTGGCCAGTCGAATCGACCGTGGCCTCTGGAAGGAACTCGACGACGTCTTCTGGACTGTGATCCCGTTCGGCACCGGTGGCCGCCGCGGGATGATGTATCCAGTCGGCTCCAACGCCATCAACGACCGGACGATCGGCGAGAGCGCCCAGGGACTCGCCGACTACGTCCGGAGCACGCTGCCAGCGGGAGAGACACCATCCTGCGCGATCGCGTATGACACACGGCACCGCTCAGAGCACTTTGCCAAGCTCTGCACCGAGGTGCTCCTGGCCGCTGGCTTCAAAGTGTTCTTCCTGCGAGGTGTCCGCAGCACGCCCGAACTCTCGTTCGCGGTGCGATCCACAAACAGCACCTGCGGCATCATGGTGACCGCGAGCCACAACCCGCCAACCGACAACGCCGTGAAGGTCTATTGGGCGGGTGGCGTGCAGGTGTTGCCGCCGCACGATCAAGGCATCATCGACCGCGTGATGAAGGCAGACATGATCCACCGCGAGTCATTCGAGTCGGGGGTGACCAGCGGCCGCGTGCAGTTCGTGGAGCAGGAGATCGACCCCGCGTTCGTGAAAGCGGTGCTCCTGCAGTCGGCCGCCGGCCCGCGTGACATCTCCATCCTCTACACGCCGCTCCACGGTGTGGGCGCGACGGCCGTGGTGCCTGTGCTCGCCGGAGCGGGCTTCGAGCGGCTACGGATCTATGGTCCGCACGAGAAGCCCGACGGCGACTTCCCGAACGTGCCCGGCCACGTGGCCAACCCCGAAAACCCTGCCGTGCTCGGCGGGCCGATCGAGGAGGCCAAAGCCCGCGGCGACGACCTCGTGCTGGCGAGCGACCCTGACTGCGACCGGTTGGGCGCCGCGGCGCCGCTCACGCGGCGGCCCGGTGCCGGGTGGAGCACGTTCACGGGCAACCAGCTCTGTGGCCTGCTCTGCGATCAGGCAATCGCGAGCCGCAGGGCTCGCGGCGAATCGACGCCGGGCGACTACGCGGTCACCACGATCGTCACCAGCGGGCTCATCCGCCGGGTGGCCGAGGCGCACGGCCTGACGGTCGACGACACGCAGCTCGTGGGCTTCAAGTGGATCTGCGCCGCCATCGACCGCCACGGCCCTGCGGGCTTCGTGTTCGGCACGGAGGAGTCGCACGGCTACCTCGCCGGCACGCATGTCCGCGACAAAGACGCAGCCGTGGCGGCCCTGCTGATGGCCGAACAGACGGCAGCGCTCAAGGCCGAGGGCCGCACACCGCACGAGAAACTCGACGAGCTTTTCACCACGCATGGCTGCCACCAAGAGCGGCAGATCAACGTGATGCTTCCGGGCGCCACCGGCATGGAACGTATGAAGGAGATCATGGCCGCCCTGCGGGCCACGCCGCCCGAGACGTTCGGCGGCCTCAAGGTGGTCCGCACCCGCGACCAGGCGAGCCTCCGCACTTGGACGCCGGGCACGACTCCCGAGTCCTACGAGGGCGTGAAGAGCGATGTGGTGCTGTTTGACCTCGCCGGCCCGGAGGCCGGAGTGCTGTTGCCCGACGGCCGGTTTCCGCCGCTCGGCAACGCGGTGGCGGCGCGACCTTCGGGCACGGAGCCCAAGATCAAGTTTTATCTCTTCGCCCACGCGCTGCCGGGCAGCGCAGCCGATCTTTCCGTGACCAAGCAGCGGCTCGGCGAGCGGCTCGACGCGGTGGAAAGAGATTTGCGGACGCTCGTCGGCGTCTGAGGCGACCTCCCGCCAGGAAGCCCCAAGCGCAAGCGCGGGGAATACGCCCGCCACCCCAACCCGATCCCCACCACCCCACGGTCGCCACCCGTCTTCCCATCGCTCGCGCTCCGGGCTTCTTGAACACACCCGACGCAATGCCTCCCTGGCCTCGGGGCCCGTCTACAATCGGGTCATGAGCGAACCGGACAGCGAGATCACCACCGAGACGACGCCTGCCGACACCGACGCGGGGGCCGCGGCGCGGGACCGATCGGCGGCCGCCGCGAAGGTGAAATCGTTTCCCCAGACGCCAGGCGTTTACCTGATGAAGGACGCCGCCGGACGAGTGATCTACGTCGGCAAGGCTAAGAACCTGCGGGCCCGGGCGGGGAGTTACTTCCTCAAGGCGGCCGCGGAGGATCGGCGGACGGCAGAACTCGTCTTGGAAATCCGTGACATCGACTACCTGGAGGCGGAGAGCGAGGTCGACGCCCTGCTGCTCGAGAGCCGGCTCGTCAAGGACGTGCAGCCGCGCTTCAACTCCGACCTCAAGGACGACAAGACCTTTCCCTACCTGCAGATCACGACCTACGAGGACTTCCCGCGGGTCGAGTTCACCCGCACACCGCGGCACAAGGGGGTGAAGCTCTACGGACCATTCACGAGCGCCGGCAGCCTCCGCGGTGCGATCGTGGTGCTCCAGCGGATCTTCAAGTTTCGCACCTGCACGCTCGACATCGACGCCGACGACGAACAGTGGCGGTGGTTCCGTCCCTGCCTACTCGCGTCGATCGGCCAGTGTACGGCGCCGTGCAACCTGCGAATCTCGAAGGAGGAGTATCGCAAGGACATCAACCGTCTGAAGACCTTCCTCGACGGCGGTAAGAAGCAGCTCCTCGCCGAGATGAAGAAGGAGATGCTGGAGTCATCGCTCAAACTCGAGTTCGAGCGGGCGGCCCGCCTTCGTGACGAGATCCGGCTTCTGGAAACGCTCGACCAGCGCGGCGACCTCGAGGAGCACGTCCAGCCCGAGGTGTTTCTCATCGACCCGAAGAAGGGCCTCGCGGGCCTGGAGAAGGTGCTCGGCCTCACGAAGCCGCCGCGGGTGATCGAGGGCGTCGACATCGCCCATCTCGCAGGCAACGAGACCGTGGCCAGCCTCGTGCAGTTCATCGACGGCCTGCCCTTCAAACCGGGCTACAAGCGGTATCGCATCAAGAACGTCAACGGCATCGACGACTTCAAGAGCATTCACGAGGTCGTGTCGCGGCGATTTGCGAGACTTGCCCGCGAGGGCGGGTCGCCCCCCGACATCCTCCTCATCGACGGCGGCAAGGGCCAGCTCTCCGCCGCCCTCGACGCGCTCGAAAGCCTGGGCATTGAGCCGCCGTGCGTGATCTCGCTTGCGAAGCGGGAGGAAGAGGTCTTTCTTCCGGGCCGCAGCGAGCCGCTCCGCCTCTCCCGCGATTCCTACTCCTTGCGGCTGCTCGAATACGTTCGCGACGAAGCCCACCGCTTCGCCCAGCATTACCACCACCTTCTCCGCGGCAAACGCACGCTCGACGAGTAACCCGCCACGGGGGCAGATCGTGCCCCAACGACGACGGGGAGCCAAACGGCGTGGCGAGCGTTTTCCCCGCGCTCGCGCTTGGGGCTTCCTGACCGAGTCCACAGAAAGCCCGAAGCGCAAGCACCGGGAAACCGGGTAGCCGCCGAATCGCCGCTACCGATTCGTCATGTCACACGACACTCCGCCCGCGGCCGGCACGTAGCAGGCCCGCGCGTAGTCCATCACCATGCGATGCGCACTGAACCGCCAGGCCAGCGAACTGATCGAGTTCATCATCATCTTGATCCACTCGCGGGGCAGGCCATCGGCGTCGCGGTCGTAGAAGAGCGGGATCACCTCGTTCTCCAGGACCTTGAAGAGGGCCTCACCGTCGCGGCGGTCGGTGATCTCGTCGTTGAAGTGGGTCTCGCCACGACCGATCGCGAAGCCGTTACGGCCGTCGAAGGCCTCCGCCCACCAGCCGTCGAGAATCGAGCAGTTGAGTCCGCCGTTGAGCACCACCTTCTGACCGCTCGTGCCCGACGCCTCCAGCGGCCGCCGCGGATTGTTGAGCCACACGTCGACGCCCTGCACGAGGTGCCGCGCGACGTTGATGTCGTAGTCTTCCACGAACACCACGCGACCGGCGAACCGGCTGTCATTTCGCAGGTTGGCGATCCTGCGGATCAGCGCCTTCCCCGGTTCGTCGGCTGGATGGGCCTTGCCGGCGTAGATCACCTGGATCGGCCGATCAGGATCGCTGGTGAGCGCGTGGAGCCTGTCGAGCTCGGCCAGTAGCAGGTCGGCCCGCTTGTAGGTGGCGAACCGCCGCGCGAATCCAATCGTGAGGATGTTGGGGTCGAGCACCGTCCGCGCCATCTCCACCGCCTCATCGCATTCACCACGACGGCGGCACTGCCGCGAGAGCCGGCGGCGAACGAACTGGAGCAGAAGGTTTTTGAGCGCGTAGTGCGTCTCCCAGAGCTCGCCTGGGTCGCACTCGTGGATCTTCTGCCAGATGTCGGGCTCTCCCATGCGCTGAAACCAGTTGGCAGGGAAGATGCGGTCGTAGAGCTGGAGCATCTGCCACGAGAGCCACGAGGGCACGTGGACGCCGTTGGTGATGTGGCCGATCGGCACCTCTTCCTCGATCCGCCACGGCCAGAGGTTGGCCCACATGCGGCGGCTGACGTGGCCGTGGAGAGCGCTGACGGCGTTGGCCCGCCGCGACATCTTCAGGCCGAGCACCGTCATGCAGAACGACTCGGCGTGGTTGTGAGGCTCAACCCGGCCGAGGCCCATGAGTTGGTCGTGCGAGATGCCGAGCGCGTCGCGAGTGGGGCCGAGATGCTCTTCCATGAGGCCGCTGTCGAACCGGTCGTGGCCGGCCGGCACCGGGGTGTGGGTGGTGAACACCGTCTGCCTGGCCACGCGGCGGACCGCGTCGTCGAACGGATAGCCGTCGCGTTCCATCCGCCCGCGAACCGCCTCGAGCGTCGCGAAGACGGAGTGACCTTCGTTCAAGTGATACACGCCCGGCACGACGCCCAGGGCGCGGATCGCCTTCACGCCCCCGACTCCCAGAATGAGTTCCTGCCGGATGCGGGTCCGTGTGTCACCGCCGTAGAGCCGACTCGTGAGCTCACGATCCTCCGGCGAGTTGCCCTCGACGTCGGAATCGAGGAGGTAGAGGCTGACACGGCCCACCGCCATCTTCCAGACCTTGACGAACAACGGGCCGCTGCGCGTGTCGATCTGGACGGTGACCGGTTTGCCGTCGAGACCGAGAGCCGGCTCGATCGGCAGGGTATCCTCCCGCGACTGTAGGTATTCCTCGTGCTGATAGCCGTCGATATCGAGTTGCTGGCGGAAGTAGCCCTGGTCGTAGAACAGGCCGACCGCGAGCAGCGGAATGCCGAGGCCGCTGGCGCTCTTGATGTGGTCGCCGGCCAGCACGCCGAGGCCGCCGGAGTAGATCGGCACAGACTCGTGGATGCCAAACTCGGCCGAGAAGTAGACCACCGGCTTGGATCCCAACACGCCGGCGTGGATGGTGCTCCAGTTCGACTCTTTGGCGAGGTATTCCTTGAGCCGTCGAAACGCCTGGTTGATCCTGCTGTAGAGCACGAGTTCGGCGGCGCGGGCTTCGAGCCGCTCCGGCGTGAACTCCGCGAGCAGGGCGATGGGGTTGTGGTCGAGTTGGCGCCAGCGGATCGGGTCGAGTTCGCGAAACAGGTTGGTGACTTCCGGATGCCAGCTCCACCAGAGGTTGCGGGCCAGCGCCACGCACTTGTCGTAGAGGTTTTGCGGCGACAGTTCATCGAGCCGCAGGCTCGCGGGAGCCGTCGTGGTTCCGGTCGTGGTTCCGTTCATACTTCCATTCGTGGAAATCGCGGCAGGGATTCCGCGGGCCGACAGTTCTTCAGCCTGGCTCATGGGTGCTGCTCCGGGAGGGAGGGGAGACGGTAGGACTCCGTGCCAGAAGTGAACGCAGTATACCGAGCCTCGATCCCGACGCGACCGATCCCCGACTGGTGCATAATGCGACCGATGTTCACACCCGGCCGCGATCAGCCAGACGCCATGGATCTCGAGTCGCTCGGAGAAACACTCACCGCGCTCGCGGATCGTACCGTCCAGGAGGGGCCGTGGCGCAGCGGCGCGTTTGCCGCACTGGCAAATTTTGGCGTGCTCGCTGGATTCGTGCCCGACGACTGTGGCGGCACCGGGGCCTCAGAACCGGCGCTCGTTTTCGCGCTCGTCGCGATCGCGGAGCGGTGCCTGACGACCGCGCTGGCGCTCACGCAGTGGGCCGCCGCCGTGCGGATCATCACGGGGGCGCCGCCTGACGTCAGGATGGCACTGCTTCCACCGCTCGCCCGTGGCGACACGAGCACCACCGTCGGCATCTCGCACCTCACCACGAGCCGTCGGTATCTCGGCACGCCCGCGCTCACAGCCTCCCGCGACGGCGACACGTGGCGACTCGATGGCTTCTGTCCGTGGGTGACGGGGGCCGACTCGAGTGGCACGATCGTGACCGGCGCCGTGACCGGGGACGGCGGCCAGATGTTCTTCGTCGTGCCGACCGACGCGGTGGGGCTCACGATCGATCCGCCGATGTCGATGCTCGCCCTCTCCGGCAGCCGCACATCAGCGGTGCAGTTCCAGAGAGTGCGGCCTGCGCTTGCCATCGCCCCGACGGGCGGCGGGCCGCGGACCGGTGGCCTCGCGACCACGGCGCTGGCGGTCGGCGCGACGAGGGCATCGACCACGGTGATCGTTCGTGAGTCGCAGACGCGACCTGGTCTTGCTCTGATCGCCGCCGAGTTCACTGCCGAGATCAACGGCCTGACGGCGAGGCTCGCGGCGGCGTGCGGCGGCATCGAGCCGGAGCAGCGCGACCAGCTTCGCGCTGCGGCCAACGGGCTCGTCGTCCGTGCGGCGCAGGCGGCGCTGACGGCGTCGAAAGGCGCGGGCTTCGTGGCGGGGCATCCAGTGGAACGGTTTGTCCGCGAGTCGCTCTTCTTTCTGGTCTGGAGTTGCCCGCAGGCGGTGACCGACGCCGTCCTCTGTGAACTGGCAGGCATCGACTGACGTGGCCCGGACGGAAGCCCAGTGGAATGCGAGGAAACTGCCCTTGCGTCCGCCTGTCGACCGCGACGATCCTCTCGGCCCTTCCCGCGCCGAGGATCCGGCCATGCAGGCACCACGCTCGATCGTCATCGTTAAACTCTCCGCCATCGGCGACGTGCTCCACGGCGTGCCCGTGGCCGTGGCTGCGAAGCGGGCCTTTCCCGGCACCCGGATCGGCTGGGTCGTCGAGGGCCGCGCTGCCGACGTGCTTGCCGGCCATCCTGCCATCGACCACCTCTTTCGGATGCCCCGTGGCTGGCTGAAGTCGCCCACTCAGGTGCTTTCCTTGCGGCGGCATCTCCGGGCGTTTGCCGCCGACGTGGCCATCGACCTGCAGGGCCTGCTCAAAAGCGGGGTCGCGACCTGGCTCTCGGCCGCGCGGATGCGGATTGGTCATTGCAGGCCCGAGTCTCGCGAGCGCGCCTGGCTCGCCTACTCGCATCCCGTCGCGACCACTCTCACCCACATCGTCGAGCGCAACTGCGACCTGCTCGCGCCGCTCGGCGTGACCGCCACGATGCCCAACTTTGATATGCCGCACTGGCCGGTGAGTCGGCTTCGGATCCAGCGTTGGCTGCAAACGCAGCAGCTCACCTCGGCGATCGCGATCATCAACCCCGGTGCCGGCTGGCCGTCAAAGCTCTGGCCCGTCGAGCGGTTCGCGGCCGTGGCCCGCGGCCTCCACCGGCGCAACGGACTGCAGACGGTCGTCGTCTGGGGTGGCGAGGTCGAACTGGCCGCTGCGGAACGGATTGTGAGCGATTCGCTCGGTGCCGCGATCCTCGCCCCGCGGACGACGCTCCAGGATCTCGGCGAACTCGCGCGGCTCGCGCGGGTGTTCATCTCCAGCGACACCGGTCCGCTGCACCTCGCCGCCGCAGTCGGCACGCCCTGCGTGGGGCTCTTCGGTCCGGTGCCCGCAGCGCGAAACGGCCCCTACGGCCAGCACCATGTCTGCGTCGAACCGCCTGCGTCGCTGCGGCCCGCCTGGGACGACCGCAAGACCGACACCGGCTCGATGCACGGGATCGACGTCGATGCGGTGCTGACGGCGACGGGATCACTCCTCGCCCGGGCGCAGGCCGCCTGATACAGCTGGGTTGCGTGACTCCCCTCACGGGGCAGCCAGCGCAAGCCGATCAGCCTCGCATGCGAGCGCTCGTCCCCCTGATACCGCTGCACCGTGCGGAGTTCCTCGGCATCCGCGAGCGTCGTCGCAAGCGGCTTTTCCACCAGCACATGTTTGCCGGCGACGGCGGTGATCGTCACGTCGGGCAGCCGGCGGTATTCGGCCGCCGCGAACCGTGCAAACGCACCGTGGCCGACGAGGCCCACACGCAGTGTGCGGTTGCCGGAGTGCTGGGCTCGCCGCGGCGCCGGAGCGGCACTGGCTGACTCACCGAACGGGATGACAGGGACGGCGGGGGACAGCGATGCGAAAACGCATCGTGCCACACTCCACGTGGGG
>CAMBPQ010000089.1 GCA_945869735.1 Planctomicrobium piriforme | reverse complement strand
GGAGGCCGAGGGCGGCCGGCAGACGCACTGAATCGAGAGGCTCTGGATGACCGTTTCCGCTTTCCAGCAGACCACCCGCCGCACGTTCCTCGCCTCGTCGGCAGCTCTGGCCGGAACGTGGGCTGCCCCCTGGCCCGAGGCATTTGGAGGGGATCCCGCGCCGCGGCCGCCGGTCTTCCGAATCTCGTTGGCCCAATGGTCCCTCCACCAGACCCTGTTCTCCGGCAAGCTCGACAACCTCGACTTCCCCCGCGCGGCAAAGCAGCAGTTCGGCATCGAGGCGGTCGAATACGTCAATCAGTTTTTCAAGGACAAGCCGCAGGACGCCGACTACCTCGCCGACCTGGCCAAGCGGGCCGCAGACGAGGGCGTGACGAACGTGCTGATCATGTGCGACGGGCTGGGCAACCTCGGTGATCCCGACGACAAGGCACGCACGCAGGCGATCGAGAAGCACTACCCATGGGTCGAGGCTGCCAAGCGGCTCGACTGCCATTCAATCCGGGTCAACGCCGGCAGCAAGGGGACGTTCGAAGAGCAGCAGAAGCTCGCCGCCGACGGCCTCGGGCGGCTCTGCGAGTTTGCGGCGCAACTCGACATGAACGTGATTGTTGAGAACCACGGCGGCCTGTCGAGCAACGGCGATTGGCTGGCGGGCGTAATGAAAATGGTAGGCAGGCCCAACTGCGGTACGCTCCCCGACTTCGGGAACTTTCACGACTACGACCGCTACCGAGGTGTCGAGGAACTGATGCCGTTCGCCAAGGGGGTCAGCGCCAAGAGCCACGAGTTCGATGCCGAGGGCAACGAGGTGCGGACCGACTACCTCAAGATGATGAAGATCGTGGTCGCCGCGGGCTATCACGGCTGGGTGGGCGTCGAATACGAGGGCAAGGGCCTTCCCGAGGCCGAGGGCATCCGCGCCACGATCAAACTTCTTGAGCGGGTTCGCAACGAACTCGTGTGACAGAGCCCATTGGACTTTGGGTGTCGCCGGCTCGGGGGCGGCAAAAGTCTCGTCGCTCTATCGCCGCGGCGGCTCAGGCGCTCCTCGAGCGTTCGCCGACCCCTTGCCTCCCTCCTTCAAGGTGCCCTCACGGCCGCGACAGATCGAGGTCGACGACCACCGGGTAGTGGTCCGACACGTCGAGGTCGATCGCGTGGAAAATGAAGGCCCGCCTTATCGCTGGCTCGAGGTCGCGGTGCAGGAGGATGTGGTCGATCATCGTAAACACGTCCTCGCCGTCCGGAGCGCCGTTCTCGTTGAAGTCCCAGTGCGACGTATAGCGGTCGGCGACACGGGGCATGCGGGTCGCGGCGTTGACGAGTTCCGGCCCCTGCGTCGCCTCGTCGTAGTCCTTGAGGTCGCGGAGAACAGTCGTCTGCGTCTTCCGTACGGCATCCGCCATCGGCACGTCCGGGTCGTAGTCGTTGAGGTCACCTAGCACGATCGGTAGGTAGCCTTTCGCAACGATTCGGCGGCGGATGATGTCCCGCGCGATCCGGGTCTCGGCGGTCCGCTGGGCATTGGCGCCGACGTCGGACGGGTTGCTCTTGAGGTGCATGCCGAGCAGGGCGATCTTTCGGCCGCAGACCGTGAAATACGCGACCGCATGCCGCTGAAGCACCGCCGCCTCGCTGCGGTCCTCGCCACGATCGTCGACGAACGTGTAGGGCTGCCGCAGCCAGGCGTCGTCGCCTTCGTCCGTAACTGCCTCCGCCCCGCCACCGCGGGCCGACCGCCGCTTGGGAACGTTGATGTGGATGCGACGGCCATCGACCTCGTCGGGCTCGATCCGCGAGAAGACGGCAACGTCGAAGCCGGAAAAACTGTCGGCGCCGTCGACGTGGTAGCCACGAAACGCCTCAAGTCCCTTTTCCCGCAGAATCGCCACCACGGCCTCGACCCCTTCGCTGGAGACGACCTCCGGCATCACGAGAATGTCAGGATCGATCGCCTCGATCACGGCCGCGATCCGTTCGAGATGCCGCTGTCGCGCCGGCTCGAAGCGAAACCGCGTGAGCCGTGTCGACTCGCCGGGTGCCGCCAGATTCTCCGCGTTGAAGCAGGCGATCCGCAGACGACAGGAGTCCTCTGTAAAACCGTTCGACGACAGGGCAACAGCGGCCACGAGGGCAGGCACGCCCACAGCCAATCGACGACCTCTTTTGACCCCACACGGTTGACCGGATGAACGGATCATCGCTACAGTTCCATTCCACGATTTCGCAAACGCACATCCTCGACACTTATGCTCCACCAAGATACCCGGTCGCTCGACTCCGGCCCCGCTCGCCTTGCCCGCCTCGTCCGAACCGGTGAAACGCACGTCGGAAGGGGGGTCTTCGCCCGCCGCCGGATCGCGTCCGGGATCGTCCTTGCCGAGGTGCACGGCACGATTCTCGAAGACCATCCGGAGGATTCCAGCTACGTTATGGAACTCCCGGGGGGCAGGCTGCTCGATCCCGCCGCCCCGCTGCGGTTTGTGAATCACAGTTGCGATCCCAACTGCGAACTTTTCTACTGGGAAGTCGAGCCGGGAGACCTGGAGGAAGAGCGGTTGTGGCTGCAGACGATCTGCCCGATCGAACCGGGCGCAGAACTCCTGATCGACTACAGCTGGCCAGCCGACGCGGCGATCCCGTGTCGCTGCGGGGCCCTGAACTGCCGCGGCTGGATCGTCGATCCGGAGGAGTTGCACCTCGTGCAGCAGGGGCAGACGGAGCCCGGGACCTGACACCGCGTCCGGCGCGGAGCTGGCACTGGGCCGGCTGGCTGGTCGCCGCAGCCCTCACAGCGGTCGCTCTGTTTGGCATCTCACAACTGCGGATGGATGACGACCTGCGGTCGCTTGTCCGTGACGGCAGCGATGAGTTTCAGCTGGTCGACGAAGTTGCCGCCCTCTTCGGGCCGCCTGACGGCGACTGCATCGTGCGGGCCACCGCCCGGTCGGGCGATATCTTCGAGGCCGAGCCCCTGGCCGCCCTCGACGCGCTCGCCGGCCAACTCAAACGAATCGAAGGCGTCGGGCAGGTGCGGAGCATCTTCGACATCCGCCGGCAGGGGGCCGCCGGTGCGGTGCTGCCAGTGATCCCACGGCGGTCCGAGCCGCTCGACGCCGCATCCCGAGCCGAAGCCAAGAAGCGGGCGGAGCAGCATCCACTGGTCGCCGGCCACCTGCTCTCCGCCGATTCCGCCTCATCACTGCTGCTGGTGCAACTCGTGCCCGAGGCGGACGGTTCCCCGCGCTCGTCGGAGACCGTCGCGCGGATCGAGGCCGTGATCGCCGATGACGCCCACGCCGCGGGGCCGCTTGCGCTCGAGCTCACCGGTCTTCCGGCCCTGCGCGAGCAGGCCACAAGGGCCCTGCGGCGCGACATGATCATCTTCAACTCGCTCGGACTGTCGCTGGCCGTGATTCTCTCGGCTGCCGTAGCCCGCAGCGTGCGCTCGACTGTGGTGGCCTGCGTTCCGCCGTTCGTCGGCGCCGTCTGGGCCCTCGGTATTCTCGGCCTCTGCAACGCCCCGGTGAATATCCTCACGAGCGTTGTGCCGTCGCTCGCACTGGTGGTGGGCACGTGCGACTCGATCCACTTCATCGAGGACATGCGGCGGAGCGTGCGCCGCGGAATCGACCCGCTGACGGCCTCGTCCGGGGCGGTGCACCGCGTGGGCATGGCCTGCGGCCTGACGAGCATCGTGACGGCGATTGGTTTCGCCTCGCTTGCCATCGCCGAGATCGAGGCCGTGCGGACGTTCGGCATTGCCGCCGCGGTCGGGGCCCTCGCGAGCTTTATGGCGGTCACGCTGCTCACGCCACTGCTCGCCTCCACGCGGTTTTGCAGCGGCCTGCGGCTGGGACGCTCGTCGCGGCTTGCCGGCCGGGCCGCCAACCTGCTCGCCGCCTTCTCAGTACGGCACGCCCGACCGCTGGTGGTCCTCGCCTGCGGCATCACGGCGGCTCTCGGGCTCGTCGGCACCAGGCTCGACGCCGACAACCGCATCGTCGATTCCCTGCCGACCGGCGCGCCCGCCTCGCGGGCCCTCGCCCGCGTCGATGCTGAGTTTGGCGGGGCGATGGGGATTGACGTCGTCGTCGGCTGGCCCGAGGGGCTCGACTGGCGCGACCCGGCCGTCCTCGCGTCGCTCTTGCGGGTCGAGGAGCTGCTCGGTTGCGAGGCCGGCATCTCGCGGCCGATTTCACTCTCGACGATTGCCAGCGAGTTGCCGCCACGGGCCCGCCGACGGCTCGACGCGGCCAGCGTGAGCGACCTTGTGGCTCCCGAGGCCCGGATGGCCTTGGTGCGAGCCCGCGTGAGCGACCTGGGATCCCGCAAACTCGAGGGCATCTACGACCGGATCGATTCCAACCTCGCCGCGGTCGAGCGGGAGTTGCCGGGCTGGCGGTTCCGGCTCGTAGGCATGTCGGTCGTCTCCGCCCGCAACATCAGGCAACTCGTTCGCGATCTTGGGTCGAGTCTTGTGGTGGAGGTGCTCGTGATCGGCTGCATCCTCGCGATCGCCTTCCGCTCCCCGCTCGCCGGGATCGTCAGCCTGATTCCCAACGTCTTCCCGCTCGCCGTGATCGCCGCGCTGCTGGTGCTCACCGGCCGCGCGCTCGACCCGGCCACGGTGATCGTCTTTAACGTCTGCCTGGGACTCGCGGTCGATGACACCGTGCATGTGCTTTCAGCCCTCGCCCGCAATCGGCGGGAGGGGGTCTCGATCGCCAGCTCGGTCCGCCGCGCGGTGGCCGAAACAGGCAATGCCGTCGTGGTCGGCGGCGTGGTGCTCACCCTCGGATTTGCCGTTGTCACGGCCAGTAGCGTGCCGGCGTTGGCGGGCTTCGGCATGCTGGCCTGTGCCGCGGTAGCCGCCGCCACGCTCGCGGAGCTTGTTTTCCTGCCGGCCCTGCTCGTGGTCACCGACGACGTCGTCAAGCGACGATGGCCGGTCTTCCACGACGGCATCTTCGGCACCGGGCCGCTCGTCTGGCCCGCGGGCTCACGAGGCAAGACGGCCGAGGCCTCGGCTTAGCCCTCGGTTTCTCCGCGTGCCACCCCCGACTCCTCACGATCGGGAGTCGGGTGGATCAACCGTGTGCGTTGATTCCCGTCAGGAAGCCCCAAGCGCGAGCGCGGGGAATACGGGTCGCCTCGAGACGGTGCCGGAATGGCTCGCCGGGGGTGCTAGGCCGTCGCGGCCACCACTTCGGCGAGCGTCTCGACAGCGTGGACGATCTGCTCTTCGGTGTGCTCGCACGTCAGGAAGAACCGCACACGAGCCGCTGCCTCGCGAACGGCCGGATAGAGAATCGGCCGCGCGTTGATCCCGCGCGTCAGCAGGATCTGCGAAACCTGCATCGCCCGGGCCGAACTCCCGAGGATCACCGGGATCACCGGCGTGTCTCTGCTGGTACCAGTGTCGAGGCCGACGTCATTGGCCAGTCTGAGAAACAGGTTAGACCGTTCGCGGAGCCGGGCCAGCCGCCAGGGCTCGCGCTGAATCACCCGCACCGCCTCGAGCGCTGCCGCGGCGTTCGGCGGCGAGCAGGCCGTCGAAAACACGAAGGCCGGCGTGGTGAAACCGAGATATCGGATCAGCCGCTCGGGCCCGGCGAGATAGCCCCCCTGAGCGCCCAGCGCCTTGCTGATCGTGCCCATCCAGAGATCGCCCTCGCGGGGGTCGACGCCAAAGAAGTCGCAGATGCCGCGGCCTTCAGGGCCCATCGTGCCGATCGAGTGGGCCTCGTCGACGTAGAGCATCGCGTCGTGCTTCCGCTTCACCTCGAGGAACCGCGGCAGGTCGGGGTAGTCGCCGTCCATGCTGTAGACACCCTCGATCGCGACCACGACACGGCGGTACTGCGAACGCAGGTCACCAAGCAGGCTGTCGAGTTGCTGGTGGTCGTTATGGCGGAACGACCGCTTACCGGCTTTCGAGAGGGCCGCACCCTGCACGATGCTGTTGTGGGCGAGCTCGTCGTGGAGGATCAGGTCACCGGCCCCAAAGAGATGGTTGAAGACGGAGGCGTTGGTGCCGTAGCCGCAGGGAAACATCACCGCCCGCTCGGTGCCGATAAAGTCAGCGAGCTCGGCATCAAGGGCGTCGAGGATCGTGTTGTTGCCGCCGACCATCCGGCTCGCCGAGGCACTACAGCCGAAACGATCGATGGCATCCTTGGCCGCCTGCCTGACATCGGGATGCCCGGCGAGGCCGAGGTAATCGAAACTCGTGAAGGAGATTGTGTCGTGGCCGTTGAGCGTGGCGACACGGCCGTTGACCGCCTCGTTGGCGAGCAGAAACGGATTTTCCAGGCCGGCGGCCTCGAGGCCGACGAGTCGTTCCTCGAGCGCATCGCACTCGGGCCAGGCCGAATCCGTCCCGGCGGCGACCGGGTCAGTGATGGACCGCCGTGGCGACTGCTGGGTCGCGGAGGCTTGCGCAGCCCCCCTGTCGGCCGCATCGAACATGTGCTCGGCCACGCAATCGATGAGGTCCCCGCAGGTGCAGACTCCCGTGAGCCACGAGGCGTGGAACCGCATCTGGTATCGGCCCTCGAGACGGCTCAGGGCATCGAGGAATCGTTCGGTGTCGATGCCCACGTCGGCCAGCGACTCATGAACCGACAGGCGTCGACTCCGGCCGGCCGGCATGACCTGCTCGAGCGTCTCGATCACGACTCGCGAGATGGCGGAACGGCCGTGGGCGTCGGGCCGGTCACGGACGACGGCCTCCCCAACCCGGCGAGACGACGCCGGGCCGGCCATCAGCTGGTACGAGGGCTGCAACACATCCGTGGCCATGGCGTGGACCTCCCTAAACGATTCCGGTTTCGTATCGTCTTCCAGACATCGAGCGATTGACTATAGGCACATCGGCCCCTACCAACAGCATCCACGAGCTCACTGCCCGGGAAAATCGGCCGATCGAAGTTGCTGGGCGGGCAATTGTGCCGTGGATGCGGAATATTCCGTGTACCAAGTGGCGCCGTCAGGTGGCGAGCAGCTTGCGGAGCACAAACGGCAGGATGCCGCCCGCTCGGAACTGGTCGAGTTCCACCGGCGTGTCGATCCGCACGAGGCAGGGAATCTCCCTCGCCGTTCCATCGGGCCCCATCGCCCTGACGACGACCGTGGACCGCGGCGCAATCCCCTCGAAGGGAATGTCGAACAGCTCCTCGCCCGTGAGCCCGAGTTGCTGCCACGGCTCGGGGAGCGTGAGCGGCAACACGCCCATGCCCACGAGGTTCGAACGATGGATCCGCTCGAAGCTCGCGGCGAGCACCGCCCGCACGCCCAAGAGCATCGTCCCCTTGGCCGCCCAGTCGCGCGAACTCCCCGTGCCATATTCGGTGCCAGCGAGCACCACCAGCGGCGTGGAGTTCTCGCGGTATTTCACGGCCGCGTCGTAGACTGGCAGCACGTCGCCGCCAGGCAGGAAGCGGGTCACGCCCCCTTCCACCCCGGGTACCAACAGGTTACGGATGCGGATGTTGGCGAACGTGCCGCGGGTCATCACGCGGTCGTTGCCGCGGCGGGCACCGTAACTGTTGAAGTCGGCCGGCGGCACGCCGTGCTCGACCAGGAAGGTGCCTGCCGGGCTCGTCTTCGAAATGCTGCCCGCCGGCGAGATGTGGTCGGTAGTCACGCTGTCGCCGAGGGCAAGGAGCACGCGGGCCCCGCGAATGCTCGCCGGGGGCATCGGTTCGTGGGAGAGCTCGGCCAGAAACGGCGGCTCCTGGATGTAGGTGCTCGCCTCGACCCAGTCGTAGAGTTCGCCCGTGCTCGTCGGCACGGCGTTCCACCGCGGGTTCGACTCCCAGACGTTGTCGTATCGCTTCTGAAACTGCGCCGGCATCACGCACGCCTCGACCGTGCTGCGCACCTCCTCGGCGGTCGGCCAGATGTCGCGGAGAAACACGGGCTTGCCATCCTTGTCGTTGCCCAGGGGCTCGCGTTCCATGTCGAAGTCGGTCGTGCCGGCGAGTGCGTAAGCGACGACGAGCGGTGGGCTCGCCAGCCAGTTGGCCTTCACGAGCGGGTTGACGCGGCCCTCGAAGTTGCGGTTACCGGAGAGCACCGCCGCAGCGACGAGATCGCCCTCGGTGACGGCGGCGGCGACGTGGTCGGGGAGCGGCCCCGAGTTGCCGATGCAGGTGGTGCAGCCATAGCCAACCGTCTCGAAGCCGAGCGCGTCGAGATCCTTGTCGAGCCCCGACTTCTCCAGATAGTCGGTGACCACGCGGGATCCGGGGGCGAGGCTCGTCTTCACCCACGGCTTCGTCGTGAGCCCCTTGGCGACCGCCTTCCGGGCCACGAGACCGGCCGCCACCATCACGCTCGGGTTGCTCGTGTTGGTGCAGCTGGTGATCGCGGCGATCACGACGGCGCCGTGGCCGATCGTGTCGGTGTGGCCGTTTTCGCGGACGGTGCCCGTGCGGGTGAGGGCCGGCCCCTCGAGCGCGAAGCCTCGTTTGGCCGTCGGCGCCGTGAGCGACTCGGCAAACACCCGCTTGACCGTCGTGAGCGGAACGCGGTCCTGCGGCCGTTTCGGCCCGGCGAGGCTCGGCACCACGCTGCCCAGGTCGAACGCGAGTCGCTTGGTGAACTCAGGTGTCGCTGCCGCCTCGGTGCGGAACATCCCCTGCTCTTTCATGTACCGCTCGACGAGCGTCACGTGTTCAGCGGGCCGGCCCGTGAGCCGCAGGTAGGCGAGCGTCTCGTCGTCGATCGGGAAAAAGCCCATCGTTGCCCCGTATTCGGGGGCCATGTTGGCGATGGTGGCCCGGTCGGCCAGCGACATGCCCTTGAGTCCGCTCCCAAAGAACTCGACGAACTTCCCGACCACGCCCTCCTTCCGCAGGATCTCGGTGATGGTGAGCACGAGATCAGTGGCCGTCGCCCCCGGCGGCAGGTGTCCGGTGAGCTCAAAGCCAACAACCTCGGGAAGGAGCAGCGAGAGTGCCTGCCCGAGCATCACGGCTTCCGCCTCGATGCCCCCCACGCCCCAGCCGACGACACCGAGTCCGTTGATCATGGTGGTGTGGCTGTCGGTGCCGACGAGGGTGTCGGGCACGGCCACCGGCAACGTACGTTTGCCACCCGCTTCACGATGGTCGGGGTCGCGGAGAAACACGCAGCCCGCGAGGTATTCAAGGTTCACCTGGTGAACGATGCCGATGGCCGGAGGCACCACGCGGAAGTTTTGAAAGGCCTGCTGGCCCCAGCGGAGGAATGCGTAGCGTTCGGCGTTGCGGCCAAACTCGATGTCGACGTTCTTCTCGAGCGCGTCGGAACTGCCGAAGAAGTCGACCTGCACGGAGTGATCGATGACGAGATCGACCGGCACGAGCGGGTTGATCTTCCGCGGATCACCACCGAGCCGCTGCATCGCCGCCCGCATCGCCGCGAGATCGACGACACAGGGCACGCCCGTGAAGTCCTGGAGCACGACGCGGGCCGGCTTGAACGGAATCTCCTGCTCGGCCGGACTGGCGGCCTTCCACGTGGCGAGGGCGCGGATGTCGGACTCCGTCACCTCGTAGTCGTCACAGGTCCGCAGGAGCGCCTCGAGAATCATGCGGATCGAGTAGGGCAGCCGCGACGTGTTGGTCACGCCCGCGTCGTCGAGGGCCCGAAGCCGATAGAGCGTGGCGGGGCCGGAGCCCGTCTCGAACGTCGCACGGGCAGAAAAAGGGTCGACTGGGGTGGCTGCCAGGGGTATCCGGGGGGTTCGGGAGCGGGGGGGCGGATCGCCGGCGGACGTCTCAAACTAGCGTATCCGATCGATACAAGCCCCGGAGAAGCGGGCCGTGTCCTGTGGTACCGGTAGGCCACAGAGGCGTCATAAACCGCACATTTTCAGCGCGTCAGCCTCAAAAATCGAACCCGCGAAAAAATGGTTCGACACGGAGGCAATCCGTCGGGTATAGTTTGGAAGTGCGGCAAGGAGCCGCGCACCACCACACACGTGATTCTCTTCAGCGGCTGTTTCCCCCCCCCCCAAAGACCCACACTTCTAGAGCCGCTACCGGACCCGTGGTTTACAAACCACGGGTCCTTTTCTTGGTCCTTCGGGGAACTTTGTGGGCGTGGGGTTGCCCATGCAGTGCGCCCGTGGGGTCGCGGGCGAAACGGTGCCGGATTGGTTCACCGGCGGTGACATGCTCGCCGCCGGGGGATTTTGCTACAGGATGCTCGGGTGGCCGACTGGGG
>CAMBPQ010000088.1 GCA_945869735.1 Planctomicrobium piriforme | reverse complement strand
TCCCGCCGCACTACGGCCGCCGCCTCGTCCCGCCAGCGGGCGGCATCGACGGGGTAGCCCGCGGTCGGCTCGAGCCCCGGCTGCCGCGATCCCCAGAAGGCATTGAAGGCGTGCATCGAGATCTCGCGGACATACTTCGCCGTCATGCTCGCTAGCGCCACCGGCAGCCGTGATTCGCCCCGCACGCAGAACTCGATGCGGCAGGATGCATCGGGGACGTGATACACCGACCGCTCAGGTGTCTCCTCGACGACCTGCACGAGCGGAGCGCCGAGCGTCCGGGTCACAAGCGGCGCATAGCGGCGCCGCCCACCGTGACGATCGCACCACACGACAACCTGGCCGCTCATCGCCGCGGCCACGAGCGGCGCTGCGAGGTCGAGCGTGGCCTGGGAAAGGATGTCGCTCTTGTTGAGGCCCGCAGCGAGCAGCCGATTGAACTCCTGCGGCTGGATGACGCGGCAGCGGATCGTCGTGAGCGTCACGCCCCCCGCGGCCAGGCCGGCTTCGACGCGGCCGGCAACCTTGAGGCAGTCGGCCGCGATCGCTTCCAAGGGAAGTTCGATCGCGGCGCGAACGCCAGCCTCGGCTGGGCCTGGCTTGCCATCGACGACACGGTCCTGCTCGGCGGCAATCGCGGCGACGAGTGCTTCCCATGTCGCAGGGACGCCACCCGACGCCAGTGCGAGTCCGACGAGGGCACCCCGTTCGAGCGCCACAAATCCGGCACCGCCGCGGAAGATTCGCTTGGAGTCGCCCCACAGCGGACCTGCCGCCTCGGCGGCGCTGGCGAAGGCCGCATCCAATCGGGCAGGGTCGGCACCGGCGTCTACCTGCCAGGCCGTGGCGGCCACGACGAGCGGCCCAAGGTTCGGACCGTAGCCTGCCTCATCGGTGCCGATCACGAGCGTCATGCCTGTGTCCCAGGAGGTGCTGGCCACTGCCGGCAATATTCATAGACGGCGATCGCGGCCGAGGTCGCCGCGTTGAGACTGTGCGGCAGGCCGGCCATGGGAATCTCCGCCACCCGGTCGAGGCGGTCGAGCTCCTGCTGTTCGAGCCCCGTCCGCTCGTTGCCGATCACGAGCACCGTGCGGGCCGCAAAGCTGAAGGTAAACAGGCTCTCCGAGCGGGTCGCCTGCTCGAGCCCGACCAGTTCGTATCCTTCAGCCCGCAGCCGGTCGAGCACCGGTGGCAGGCTGCGGTGCACGGCCACTTCCACCGATTCTGCCCCGTCCCGCGCGATCCGGCCGTGGACACCGGCCGCGCCGCAGGCGACAACCCGGGCGATACCGAAACAGCCACAGGTCCGTACGATGTGGGAGAGGTTCACATGACTCCGCATGGCCGCGCAGGCCACCACCAGTTCGCGGGGCGCCGCGAGCTGTTCGGGAGGCCTGTGACGGATGTGTTCAAACTGCGGCATGGCACGGGGATCTCGGAGCGTGAATCAAGTGAGCGGATTGTGCGACAGGCGGACGATGCTGCAAACCCTCGTCGTGATGCTGGCGGGCTGCGGCTGGCTCGGCGGTGGCCAGCCGCCGCTAGCCACAGGTGCGGAACAGCGTGGCGGCGTCCAGGTCGAACTCGTCGACCACGACGGCCTGATGGCGGCCGTGGCGGCCCGCAAGGGCACGGTGGTGGTGCTCGACTGCTGGAGCACGTCGTGCCCGCCGTGCGTCAAGGAGTTTCCCCGGCTCGTGGCGCTCGCCGCCGCCAATCCCGACCGGGTCGCCTGCCTGTCGCTGGCCTTCGACTACGAGGGGATCGGCACGCCCGAGGAGTCGCTGCCCCGCGTCCGTGGGTTCCTCGAGGAGGTCGGGGCCGGCGACGTGTGCAATATGCTTTCCCGTGAGGATGCCGACCTCATGTACCGTAAACTCGACCTGACGAGCGTGCCGGCGGTGTATGTCTGGAATCCGGACGGCTCGCTGGCGGTGCGATACGACGACGACTACGCCTCGAAAAAGCTCGGTAGGCCGTTTACCTACGCCGACGTCGAAGCCACGGTGCAACACCTCTTGGCCACGCCAACACCCTGAGCCTGCGCGGCTTTGTTGTTGAGTGCCCCGCGCAAGCGGCGGTAGACTCTGCAGCTCGCTGGCGGGAACGATGCCGTCCCCGTGTCCGTCTTCTCGCTGGAGTAAACGCATGACGTCGGCCCCTCGTCGCGACCCGGCGGCCGCCGGCCTCGTTCGTAATCCCCTGGCCGGAGGTCGCGAGACGGTCGAGTCGATCGTCGTGGCCTTCACGCTGGCCTTGCTCTTCCGGGCGTTTGAGGCCGAGGCGTTCGTGATCCCCACCGGTTCGATGGCGCCGACACTGATGGGCCGCCACAAGGATCTCGCCTGCTCCTCCTGTAGCGCCGAGTTCCGCGTGGGCGCTAGCCAGGAATGGGACGAGGCGGCGGGCCGGGTGCGGCCTGACAGGCTCGTGCCCAAGGCCCGGTGCTTCAACTGCGGCAACGAGATGTCACTCTCGATCGCCCGCGGCCAGCCCGACCCACGGTATCCGTCGTTCAACGGCGACCGGATCCTGGTCGACAAACTCGTCTACGACTTCGCCGAACCCCGGCGGTGGGACGTGGTCGTCTTCAAGTATCCAGAGGACGGGAAGACCAACTACATCAAGCGACTCGTCGGCCTACCCGGCGAGACGGTGTTCGTCGCGGGAGGCGACATCTGGACGAGCACGGACGACGCCGAACCGGTCATCGCCCGCAAGCCTCCGAAACGACTCCTCGCCATGCTGCAGTGCGTGCACGACAGCCAGCACGTGTCGGCGGAACTTGTCAAGGCGGGCTGGCCGACCGCATGGGCCGACTGGACCGCACCCGGCGCTGTGGGTGATCGCTGGACGACGACCGACGACGGCCGCTCCTTCGCGTTGAGCTGTGCCGCGGGCGAGTCGGCAGAGCTCCGCTACCGCCACCTGCTCCCCTCCGAAGAAGACTGGCGGACCATCCGTTCGGGCGGTCGTCCCCGAGCCGGGGCGCAGCCCGTGCCGGTCGATGACTTCCAACCCTACAACACCAACTACACAAGGCTTCACCCGGTGGGCGATCTCGCGGTGGAGATGATTCTCGAGAGTCGCGGCCGAGAAGGCGGCATCGAGCTTGATCTCGTCGAAGCCGGCGAACGTCACCGTCTCACGATCGATCTCGCCGACGGTGCCGCTCGACTGCTCGTGGCGGGCCGAGACGAGGGTGCCGCCGCGACGGCCTCCACGCCGCTGCGTGGCAAGGGCTCGTGGAAGATCCTCTTCGCCAACGTCGACGACGAGCTTTCGCTCTTCGTCGATGGCCAGAGGATCGCGTTTACCGGCCCCGTCACCTGGGAGCGACCGATGCCGCGGACGACGCCGCGGGTTGCCGCAGGAGAGGCCGAACCGGGGTCGCAGGCGGTGAGCGACCTCACGCCGGTGGGCGTGCGGGCCACTGCCGCGGACGTACGGGTGACGGATCTGCGGGTGCTCCGCGACGTCTATTACATCGGCGCAGTCGACATCGATCGCAACAGCATGATCATCGAGGAAGACGTCCTCGGCTTCCCGCTCGAGGCCGACCAGTTCTTCATGCTTGGCGACAACTCGGCCGCCAGCAAGGACAGCCGCCTGTGGCTGACAGGCCACCACGTCGACCGACGGCTCCTGATCGGCCGGGCGCTGGCCGTCTGGTGGCCCCACGCCGTGCCGGCCACCTGGAGCGTTCCCCTGCGTTTCCGGGGCTGGGATTTGCGATTGCCCTCGTGGCCAAACTTCGGGAGGATGCGGTTCGTGCGGTGAGCGGCCCTTTCGGTCGGCTGCCGCCGGGCCGTGCCGATGGAGTGAGGCGAATGTCGCTCTTGAGTGTCGAGGGCCTCGTCAAGACCTACGGCCGCCGCCGGGTCGTCGACGGCGTCGACTTTCACGTCGAAGAGGGTGAGATCGTCGGTCTGCTCGGGCCCAACGGCGCCGGCAAGACGACGAGTTTCCGCATGACCTGCGGGATCGTGATTCCCGATTCCGGCCGCGTACTCCTCGATGACGAGGAGATCACCGGCTGGCCGATGTATCGGCGGGCCCGTGACGGCGGGATGGGTTACCTGGCCCAGGAACAGAGCGTGTTCCGCAAACTCACCGTCGAGCAAAACCTGCTCGCCATCATGGAGCTCATCGGTATGCCACCGAAGGAGCGCCGCCGTCGCTGCGACCAGCTCATCGAGCAGTTCGACATCGTGAAGATTCGCCGCTCGAAGGCCCACTACATCTCGGGGGGCGAGAAGCGCCGGCTGGAGATCGCCCGCTGCCTGATCACCCAGCCGCGAATCATCCTCCTCGACGAGCCGTTCACCGGTATCGATCCGGTGACGATCCACTCCATCCAGAAGATCATCCGTGGCCTTCGTGACGACGGCATCTCGATCCTGATCACCGACCACCGCGAGCGGGAGACGCTCGCGATCACCGACCGCAGCTATGTGATCCGTGCGGGCAAGGTGCTCTGCCACGGCACCGCGCAGGAGGTCCTCTCAAATCCCGAGGCGAAGAAGTATTATTTCGGCGAGAGTCCGGGCGTCGACGCGGCCTAGGATGTCTGTCATTCCGCAAAGGTGAGTCATGAGTCGGCAGGTCGCAGCGTGGCCGCACCGCATCGCGGCGCCCGGATCGCCGTGAAGTTCCCGCCGCCTCCCCGCGGACTGCCCCGCCGTCTGCGAGCCTGGTATGTCGTGATCGCGGCAATCGTCTCGGCGGTGGTGGCGGCCACCGCGCCGATGTGCCCGATGACTGATCGGCAGGGGCGGCCGGCGTGGCGGGTCGAAGCCGTTAACGATGGCGACACCGTCACCTGCCTCGACACGGATGGCCGCCATGTGCGGATCCGCCTGCGAAGCATCGACGCACCCGAACTCGACCAGCCCGGCGGCCCGGCGGCCCGCGCGGCTCTCGCCACAAAGCTCACCGGTGGCCGTGTCCGCGTGGAGGGCGACGCCCGCGACCAACACGGCCGGCTGCTCGGCACGCTCCTCGTCGACGACCGCGACGTCAACCGCGAGATGGTGGCCGACGGCTGGGCGTGGGCCTTCACGGGCTTCGTCGACGACGAGGAACTGATCGCGGCGGAGTCGGCGGCCCGGCGAACCCGCCGCGGGCTGTGGGCCGATCCGCAGCCCATGCCGCCATCCCAGTGGCGGCAGCTGCACCCGAGCCATGGGCAGTCGCGGCCCCGGTGATGGCTGCGGGGTCACGACCGCCCCTTTCGACTTTTCCTCCACTGGTTTAGCGTCATCTGCATGCATTCGCCCCACGACATCGTGATCACCGGCCTCGGCGTCGTCAGCCCGATCGGCATCGGCCACCAGCTATTCTGGAAGACGCTGGTGTCGGGGGAGAGCGGCATCCGCCCGCTGACCCTGTTCGATGCCTCGGGTCTCAGCGTCCGCTTCGGCGGCCAGATCGACGACTTCGATGCCAAGCTTCGTGTCCGGCCGCGGAAGAGCCTGAAGGTGATGAGTCGCGACATTCAGCTGGGCTTCACCGCCGCTGATCTCGCGCTCGCCGACGCCTGCATCACGCCGGGCACAGTCATCGCCGAACGCTTCGGCGTCGTCTTCGGGAGCGATATGATCTACGCCGACCTCGAGGACCTCGAGGGCACCTACCGACACGCCTCACGCGGCGGCAGCTTCGACTACTCGCTCTGGGCCGAGGCCATCCAGCAGGAGGTGCATCCGCTCTGGCTGCTCAAGCACCTGCCAAACATGACCGCGTCGCACGTCGCCATCGCGCACGAGGCCCGCGGCCCCAACAACTCAATCGTGCTCAGTGATGTGTCGGGGCTCCTCGCAGTCGCCGAGGCGGCCAGCATGATCCGCCGCGGCTGGGCCGATGTGATGCTCGCTGGTGGCACCGGCTGCCGGCTGCATCCGACGGCGATGGTAGCGCGGAGCACGACGCAGCTCTCGCACCGGGCCGGCGACTGCCGGGCCGCGAGCCGACCGTTCGATCGCGACCGCGACGGCTTCGTCAACAGTGAAGGGGCCGGCGCCGTGGTGCTCGAGTCGCGGGAACACGCGGAGCACCGCGGAGCGCCGATCCTCGGCCGCATCGTCGCCACCGCCGCACGCTGCGAGCCCGGAGCGCGGCGCGAGGGGCTGAAGGGTGCTTCGCTGCGGCAGGCGCTCCGAGAGGTCTGCCGCCAGGCAGGCCTGGTCGCCGCCGACGTCGGCCACGTCAACGCCCACGGCCTCGGCACCGTCGACATGGATCGTGCCGAGGCGGCTGCGATCGTGGCCGAACTCGGCGGCGTGCCTGTCACCGCCCCCAAAGGCTCATTCGGCCATCTCGGCGCCGGCGGCGGCGTGGTGGAGATGATCGCCAGCGTGATGGGGCTCACCGCGGGGCTCGTGCCGCCGACCCGTAACTACGAAACACCCGATCCGCACTGCCCCGTGAATGTCGTCCACGGGCAGCCGCTCGCGGGCCGGCCGGCGACCGCCGTGACGGTCAACCTCTGCACAACCGGGCAGGCGGTTGCCGTGGCGCTCGCGGCCGAGTGACACCGCCGCGGCGGGTCACCACGAGCCGTTGAAGCCGAACGACACGCCGTTGTAGAAGGTCTGGCCACCGACATCGATCGCGTTGTTGTCGCGATTATCGAGATTGAACTGGCGGTTGGCCGTGGCCATGCCTGCGATCCAGAGGAAGTCGTAGCCGATCTGGAGGGCGAAGTTCGGCTTGATCTGCCAGCCCGCGAGGATCGTCAGGTCGCCGATGAAGCCGGCGCCGGTGCGGGTGGCCTGATCCGAGAACGAGATAGTCTGCGAACCCTCCGGTAGGTTCGTGTTGATCCCGAAAGCCGTCTGGTTCGTGCTGCCGAGCGACAGTGCCGGGGCGGCGCGGCCCCGAAGGCCCCAGTAGTAAAACTCGTTTTGGCTGATGAGTTCGGCACCAAGGTTGAGGCCGAACAGCCAGTTAGACGTGTTGATCACGTAGTCGCCTCCAAACTGCGACGACGGCACTCCCGTCCGGCTACTGATCAGCCGGAAGTCCTCGTTCGTGGTCGCCAGCCGCGTGCCCACGATCAGAGAGGGCAGCCAGCCCCGCTCGGCGTGCCGGGTCCAGTTGCCGCCGGGCGACATCACGAGCTGGTCACGGCCCAGCCGGCGTCGCAGTTTGTAGTTCCACTCCCAGCTGTTGAAGTCGGAGTTAAACGCCGTGAAGTAGGTCGAGGCGTTGGTGAAGCCAGGGGCGACATAGTTGAGGGGCGTGACGAGCGTGCCATTGGCACGGGCATTCCAGCCGTCGTTGTCCTCGTAGGTCATGCCTCCGTAGTAGACAAACTCTACGAAGCGGTCGCGGTCGAGGTAGTCGCGGCCGAGTGACTTGCCGATCGTGGCCCGGGCTCCGGGCGCGACGTTGAAGGGCTGCGCCATCGTCGTGTAGGAGATCAGCGACAACTGCTGTGGATTCGAGGGACTCGGAGCGATGTCCTGGACGATGTTCACGCGGTTGTTGCGACCGCGTTCCATCCACAGCGACTCACCGCCGACATACCAGCCGCCATTCTGGAACCAACGGCCTGAACTGGCCTCGAACGGCATCTCGTCGACGTTGAAATCGTCCATCAGCATGCCGTCGAAGGCACCGGAGGCGACCCCCAGGATTCCTGGAGGGTCGGCGAGCGACTCGACGGCCGGGGTTGGATCGGCGACCGTCTCCTCACGGATGATCGACTCGGCTGGGGCGGGCATCGCCTCCACGTCGTCATCCAGGTCAAACACGATCCGGTCCTGGACGAGCGACATCGGCAGTTCGTCGCCGGCATCCGCCAGAACGGCGGGAATGGCGGGTGGGCCAGACACGTCATCTGCTGCCCGGCCCATGGAGCCTGTGCCGCAGCAGATGGCCCACGCCGCGAGCAGCATCGTCGGTCGAATCACACGAGCGGTCACGTTCGGCCTCGTCCGGTTCTAGGGCAGTGCGAGGGCAAACCCTCGCAGACCACAGGATCATCGTCACCGGCACGATCGTTTCCACAGTTATTTTCGGCACAGCCGCCCGCGTCTTGCGCAGCTTTCCCAGCACCCCCCTCCGCGCGACGGCGTCACCTGGCCACCGCATTCGGAAAACACGGCGTTATCGTGCGGCGAGAGACTGGGCTGAAGGGGATGTCCTCCGCCATTCGATGACATGGGATAGGCGGGCGATGTGTCCGCGCTCCGGAGTCAAAGATGCTTCCCAAGCGTCACCACATGCTGCTGGCCGGCCTACTCCTGTTCTTCGCGGGGATTCAATTCCGCGTCGTCCAGTCGTTCACGCTCAGCGAAAAGTCGAGCACGTTCGTGGCCACGCGGATGGGTGCCGGGCCACAACAGGCAATCTGGCAGTCGGCTCCGCTCCGCAAGGTGATCGAACCGCCCCGCTGGCTGGGCCTGGCGCTGATGTCGGTTGGGGCGGTGCTGACGGTGAAGAGCCTGTCGATGAAAGGCTCCTCGTCCTGACACCCAGCCGATGGCTTCTCAGCCGTCGTCGTCGGTTTCCATGGCCTGCTCGTCGGCATACGGATCCCGCACGCATGCTGTCTCAGCGGAGTAGTCGGGCTCATCGTCCGGGTCGCAGACGAGCGACATGAGGGCGTTTTTTTCGCTCTCCGAGATCTCCGCACGGCGGAAACTTCGCAGGATCTCCGGCACCGGGTCGACCATCGGGCTATCCGCATCGAGCCGGACACGGCCCATGATCAGGCCGCTTCGCCGACTGGCGAAACATTGGCAGAGCAACACGAGATCATCGCGGTTCATCCGTGATTCCTCCCTAGTGGCGACAACGGCTGACATCTCTACGCAGCCTACGAGGGAAAGGTTCGGGAATGATGAGGCGACGGCTAGCGGCAAAAAATGGTTCCAGCGAGGGGGGGGGTTGTAGCCGAAACAGGCTCCTTAGGCGGCCGTTGCGAGGAGTTTGACGATTATGGACATTCTGCCTTTTGCCCAGCCGTTGACCCGGCGAGACGACTGCGTCGACGCGGCACGGCGTGTCACGCTCGCCGCCACGAGCGTTGACTGTCTGGTGACGGGCGGCACCGGTCTGGTGGGCAACAATGTGATCCGCACGCTCCTCAACCAGGGGCGGCGGGTGCGGACGCTGGTCCGGTCGCGTTCCGGCGAGCGCGAACTTGACGGCCTCGACGTCGAACGGATCGTGGGCGACGTCACCAATGCCGACGCCGTCCGCCAGGCCGTCACCGGGGCGCGGATCGTGATCCATTCCGCTGCGATGGTGCACGTGGGCTGGTGGCAGCTCGCGGAGATGCGCCGCGTCAACGTCGAGGGCACGCGGCTGATAGCCCAGGCGGCCCGTCGCGAGGGGGCACGGCTCATCCACGTCTCGAGTGTCAACGCCCTGGGGCTCACGGGTGACGGATCCCCCGCCGACGAGGAGACGCCCTTCGGCAACCTCGTCGAATGCCCCTATGTCGTCACCAAGCGTGAGGCAGAGCAGGTAGTCCTCGACGAAATCGCCCGTGGTCTCGACGCCGTGATTGTTAACCCGGTGTTCATGCTCGGGCCGTGGGACTGGAAGCCCTCGAGCGGCCGGATGCTCGTGGAGGTCGGCGAAGGACGGGGGCTGTTCGCCCCGCCCGGATCCCAGCACTTCGGCGACGTGCGCGACGTCACGGCGGCGATCATCGCGGCAATCACGGCGGGAAAATGCGGTCGTCGCTATATCCTCGGCGGCCATCACCTGCCGTTTCTCGAGGCGTGGAGCCTATTCGCCAGAGTGGCCGGCCGTCGTCCTCCACTGGGCGAGGCACCGCCGCCCATGGTGCGGTTTGCAGGCCGTGTCGGTGACCTGGTCGCCAGCTGCCTGGGCCGCGAGGGTCCGCTCAACTCGGCCGCGACCAGCATGTCGCTCCTTCGGCAGCACTACTCCAGTGACCGTGCACAAACCGAACTGGGCTATATGATCCGTCCGCTCGAGGAGTCGGTGGAAGATTGCTGGCGGTGGCTCGTCGACGCCGGCCACGCCAGGATGCCGCGGTCCGCGATGCGGCCCCTCAGACTAGGCGCGTCCTGAGATCTCACTCCGGCGGAAGCAGCACGGCCGCCGCCGCCTGCCCTGTGCGAGCGGCACTGAGTTTGAGAATCACGCCGCTTCCGGCAGCCATGGGGCCGCCCTGCACGACGCTGACCGGGCACGCGGGATCGGCCGAATGGTAGTTGAGCGTCGGTGGGATCATTCCACGGCCGAGGCCGATCACGCTCGCCGCGAGTTCCATGGCCCCACCTGCGGCGCCGGCATTCCCAAAGGAACTCTTCGTCGCCGTCACCGGCACGTCGCCGAGGCGGGCCCTGATGACCTCTGCCTCGACCCGATCCTCGACGATGGTCGACAGCCCGTTGGCGTTGACGTGACCGACGTCGGCCGGCTCGATCCCGGCGGCCTCGAGCGCGGCGTCGATGGCGGCCGCCACC
>CAMBPQ010000087.1 GCA_945869735.1 Planctomicrobium piriforme | reverse complement strand
GGGGCGGCGGAAGGGGGCTCCGACGCGGCTAATCTCCTCAAGCCGGCGCTCGCCCGCGGAGAACTGCGGTGCATCGGCGCGACCACGCTCGACGAATACCGCAAGCACATCGAGAAAGACGCGGCCCTCGAGCGGCGGTTCCAGCCGGTGATGGTCGGCGAGCCGAGCGTGGAAGACACAATCGCGATTCTCCGCGGTCTCAAGTCCCGCTACGAGGCGCACCACAAGGGGGTGAAGATCAAAGACTCGGCGCTGGTCGCGGCCGCCGAACTCTCGTACCGCTACATCGCCGATCGATTTCTGCCCGACAAGGCGATCGATCTGATGGACGAGGCCACGAGTCGGATTGCGATGGAGCTCCAGAGTGTGCCGAGCGAGATCGACGAGGTGCAGCGGCGACTGGTGCAGCTCGAACTCACGGCCCGGCAGCTCGCGGAGGAGACGGAGGAACACGCCAAGGAGCGGCTCAAGGAGATCGAGGCCGAATCGACCGAGCTGCGGCGAAAGCTCGCCGACCTGCGTCAGCAGTGGGAGGCGGAGAAGAGTGGCGTGGGCAACGCTCAGGAGCTCAGAAAGCAGCTCGACGAAGTGCAGCTCGCCTTTGATCAGGCAGGGGTGCAGATCAAGGAGCGACAGGCGTCGTCCCAGCCCGTCGCCGAGGAGATGTATCAGAGGCTCTACGAGCTCGACGTGAAGCGGAAGGGGCTCCAGCAGCGGCTGGAGCAGGAGGGCACCGAGAAGGAAGGGAAGGAAGCCGGCAAGCCCCATGCGAAGCGGCTCCTGCGACGCGAGGTGGGCCCCGAGGAGATCGCCGAGGTGGTGAGTGCCTGGACGGGCATCCCGGTGACGCGTCTCGTGGAGAGTGAGCGGGCCAAGCTCCTGGTGCTCGAGGAGCGGCTCCACCAGCGGGTGATCGGTCAGGAAGAGGCGGTCGAAGCGGTCAGCGACGCGGTTCGCCGCAGCCGGGCTGGCCTCCAGGACCCCAACCGGCCGATCGGCTCGTTCATCTTCCTCGGCCCGACGGGCGTAGGAAAGACGGAGCTCTGCAAGGCGCTCGCCGAAGTGCTCTTCGACGATGACGACGCCATGATCCGGATCGACATGAGCGAGTTCATGGAAAAGCACACCGTGGCGCGGCTCATCGGCGCGCCGCCGGGCTACGTCGGCTACGAGGAGGGGGGCCGGCTCACTGAAGCCGTTCGGCGGCGTCCCTACTCCGTCGTGCTGCTCGACGAGATGGAGAAGGCCCACCGCGACGTCTTCAACGTGTTGCTTCAGGTGCTCGATGACGGGCGGCTCACCGACAGCCTCGGCCACACGGTCGACTTCACCAACACGATCATCGTGATGACCAGCAACGTGGGCAGCCAGGCGATCCAGGAGATTACGAAGGAGGGGGGCGGCGAGCAGGAAGTCCGCGACGCCGTCAAGGAGGCCCTGCAGGCGCGGTTCTTGCCGGAGTTCCTCAACCGGATCGACGAAACGATCGTCTTCCATCCGCTCGACCAGAAGCACATCCGCCGGATCGTGCTTATCCAGGTGCAGCGGCTGGTGGACCAGGCCGCCAAGGCCGGCATCACCTTGGAATGCACGGAAACGGCGGTCGACGAGATAGCCCGGCTCGGCTACGACCCCGTCTATGGAGCACGGCCGCTGAAGCGGGTGATCCAACAGCAACTTCAGAACGAACTCGCCCGCGAGTTACTGGCGGGGAAGTTTCCCGAGGGCAGCACCGTCAAGGTGGACTTCGTGCAGGACGGTTTCATTTTCGAACTCATCGCGTGACGCCGTGACGCCCCCGTGCTCACGCCCGGGGAGGCCGCGGATCAGTTGCGCTTGCGGTCTTCGAGACCCATGCGGGCGATCAGGCCGTCGCAACCGGCGGTCATCTTTCGAAGCTTGTCGGCCATAACGAGCTTCTCGCTTGTGGTGGCCTTCTTGAGCTTCGACTGAAACTTGACGAGCTTCTGGCGACGGTGCCGACGTCGCTTCACTTCCTTCATCCGGTTGCTGATACCGCCCATGGTCATGATTCCTACGGGGTGTGCGGGAAAACCGAAACTGTAGGAAACCGGTGGAATTGAGTCAAAGCGCGTGTGCCGGCGGGCGGTGGCAGGCTACCAGCAGGTCCTGCCGCCGTTGACCGCGAGCGTCTGGCCAGTCACGAAGCCGGCCTCCTGGCTGGCGAGATAGACGGCGGCCCAGCCGACCTCCTCAGGGTTTCCCCAGCGGCCCGTCGGGATCGTGGAGAAGTATGCGTCCTTGTCGGCCTGTGGGTCGTGTTCATGTCGCTCTACGGGAATCCACCCCGGGGCGATCATGTTGACGGTGATCCCGTGCGGCGCAAGTTCGTGACACATGCTCCGCGACCAGCCGGTCTGGCCGCCCTTGGCGGCCACGTAGGCGGAGAAGGGGGCCACGCCGAGATGGAAGACCTCACTGGTGATGTTGATGATGCGGCCATAACGGCGCTCTTTCATGCCGGGCAGCAGCCGGCGGGCCAGCAGATAGGGGCTCTTGACGAAAAAGTCGAGCATCTGCTGGTAGAAGTCCCAGCCGTAGTCCTCGATGGGCTTGAGCGGCTGCGGCGGCGTGGCATTGACCACGACGATGTCGACGGGGCCGAGCGTCTGCTCCACTGCAGTGACCATGGCACCGATCCCGGCCTCGCTCGTGGCGTCGGCCTGGAACACATCGGCCTCGATCCCGGCGGCCCTCAGTTCTGCGAGTGTTTCTTCCGCCCGGGTCTTCGAGTGGGCGTAGTTGATTGCCACCTTCGCTCCGCTACGGCCGAGGCAGAGGGCCGTGGCCTTGCCGAGGCCGGTCGTCGAGCCGGTGACGACAGCCACGCGGCCGGCGAGCGAGAAGGGTGGCTGGTGAGGCGACGCGGTCATCAGCGGGTTCCAGGGGCTTCGGGAGCGGTCAGCGGATCGACGGCGCCCAGGTGTTGGTGAGGTGGTGCATGATGCTTGCGATCGCGCCCTGCCGCTTGCTTGACCGTGCTGCCACGATCGTGCAATCGGCGAGCGACGCCGTCAGCGTTCGATGCTTCACCCGCTCGAGCACCCGCGCAAACCGCTCCTCCGATCCGGCGAGCAGCGTGCTGTGCACCAAGAGCGCCGTGGGGTTGAAGATGTTGATCACTGCCGCGATGGCAATGGCGAGGTGTTCGGTCACCGTGCGGATCTCAGGCTGGAAGTCGGCCGACCGTTCAGCGAGCAGAGCGGCGGCACCGGCGATGTCGAGCGGATGGCCGAGCCTCTCCGCGAGGAGCCGCAGCAGCGCCGCATCGGTAGCGAGAGTCTCCAGGCAGCCCCGGTTGCCACAGCCGCAGCGGATGCCATCGGGGGCGACGGTGATGTGCCCCACCTCGCCCGCCATGCCGCTGTGGCCCGCGAGCAGCTGCCCGCCACTCATTGCGCCCAAGCCCAAGCCGGTTGTCGCGTCGAGCACCGCGAAATCTTCCAGTCCGCGGGCGGCGCCATACATCCGCTCCGAGAGGCATAGGGAGTCGGTCTCCTGCGTGAGCACGCATGGCACTCCCAGGCGATCTTCTAGGTCGCGGGCTGGATTCCGCTTGTCGAGAATGTGGAGATTCGGCGAGCAAACGATCTCCCGGAGCCGTTCGTTGACGAGGCCGGGCACGCTCACGCCGATGCCGTGGACGGTGCCGCTGATCTCGGCCAGCAGCCCTCGGCACTGGCGTTCGATACCGTCCATGACCGCTGCGTAGGTGTCGGGAGTCGGCAGCCGCCGGGTCTGTTCCTCCGTGACCCTTCCGTCGAGCCCCGCCGCCACGATGCAGCATGTTGAGGCATCGACGACCACGCCGAGCACGGCTGCCGACTCGGTGGCCATGCGGACGAGCCGGCCGGGGCGGCCAAGCGCCTGCTCGACGGGGTCGAGTTCCTCGAGTAACCCGCGAGCGAGCAGCAGGTCGACTGCCTTCGATACCGTGGGCGCCGTGAGCCCAGATGATCGGGCCAGCATCGCGCGCGACGACGGTCCCTGCCGCTGAATCACCTCCAGCAGCCGCCGCTCGTTGATCCGCCGGAGGAGCGGCGACGCGATGCGATTCGTGTGCTTGGTCATGAGGAAACCGCAGGGAACACTTAGAATAAGAAGTTACCGCAGTATTGAAACTTTGTAAAACACGCTTAGGAACTAGCGTTCGGCACGTCCCCGAGTGAGCTCCGCCTCAGACGCCGTTCATGGGTTCGATCCACCGAGCCCGAGATCCAAATGCCACCCCAGGGCACACGGCTCACGCCCGGTCAGGTCGACACGATCCGGCAATGGATCACCCAAGCAGCCCTGCGGAGGGAACACTGGGCATTCCGGCCGCTCGTGCGGCCCGACTGCCGGTCGTCGACGGCAGCGGCCCCGAGGCGTCTGGCGACCAGGCCTACTCGGCCGTGCGGTTGTCGAACGGCAACACGCTCATCGTCAACTGCCATGCTGGCCCCGACCAACCGCAGATTGTCGAGGTTACGCCCGACAAGCGGGTCATCTGGACCTTCAAAGACTTCGCGATGTTCGGCAACTCGAGACCTTGCCGCCGGCCGGTATTTGTTATCGTGGAGGCCCCGAGACGACGCCTCGGGACGAGTCCGCGTGGCGGATGCGTTTGGATGGGTGGCAGAGCGGTTGAATGCACCGGTCTTGAAAACCGGCAGTCGCGAAAGCGGCTCGTGGGTTCAAATCCCACCCCATCCGCTGTTCAACGCGCACTCGGTGGCCGAGCGTCTTCCCGTCGCTCGCGCTCTGGGCTTCTTGAGGGCACCCGACGCCCCGCCTATCGCACCCCGGCGCCATCTGGCAGGAAGCCCCAAGCGCGAGCGCGGGGTATACTCCACCCGCGAGAAGAGCGGTTTCAAGGCCGGTCTGCGCTCACACGCAAAATCCGGCCTCGAGCGTGGATAGGGAACTCCTCGGCACCTCCAGGATGGGGCCGCATCCAGCCCTACCTGCCACGGCTGTTGCTTCTCCTGATGCGCTCCGCCCGGCCGACGCTTGGCGACGTGCCGTTGGCCGAACTATCCTTCGAGGCGTGCGGCAGATGGCTCGCCGGCCGGTGCCCGCCCGACAAGTCCACGGGTATCCCTCGAAGCCTGCCACGATACGCTGGCGGGATTCCTGCGGAGGAGGCTGAAGCAGTGACGCAAACCGCAGTGGCTTGGATCGCCCTCGTGGCCTGCTCGGTGGCTGCGGCGTGTGGCGTCGCCGGCGAGTCGCCCTCGATCGCACATGAGGCGCGGACCGTGCGCGGCTGGACCGTGCTCGTGCACCTCGACCTGCTCGAGACCGACGCGGTCGCGACGACCGAGCGGGCCCTCGAACTGCTCGCCGCCCAACTCGACGAGATCGAGCGGGCGGTGCCCGCCGCCGCCGTCGCGAAGCTTCGCGACGTGCCGCTCCACTTCTCGCCCGAGTACGAGGGCGTGCCGCCGCGGGCAGAGTATCACCCCGATCCCGGCTGGCTCCGCGAGCACGGCCGCGACCCGGCGATGGCCCGTGCCGTGGAGTTCACCAACGTGCGGATCTTCACCGCGGAGACCGAACGCATGCCCAACTTCGTGCTCCACGAGTTGGCCCACGCCTACCACCATCGGGTGCTGCCCGACAGCTTCGGCAATGCCGACGTCAAGGCGGCGCATGCCCGGGCCACCGCGAGCGGCCTCTACGACGCGGTCGAGCGGCGAAACGGCTCCGGGAAACCGGTGAAGACCGAGCGGGCCTACGCCCTGACCACGCCGCAGGAGTTCTTCGCCGAGACGACCGAGGCCTTCTTCAGCCGGAACGATTTCTTCCCCTACACGAAAGCCGACCTCGCGAGGCACGACCCGGAGACGACGGCCATGCTTGTGAGGCTCTGGGGCGTGGCAGCCGAGCCAGCCGCCGGGGCTCGGCCCAACATCGTGATCCTCTACGCCGACGACATGGGCTACGGCGATCTCGGCGCCGACAACCCCGCGTCAAAGATCCCCACGCCCCACCTCGACCGGCTCGCCGCCGAGGGGATGCGGTTCACCGACGCCCACAGTTCGTCGGGCATTAGCTCGCCGTCGCGCTACGCGCTGCTCACCGGCCGTCACCACTGGCGCGACTTCCACGGGATCGTCGACTCGCTCGGGCCCTCGGTCTTCAAGCCGGGGCAACTCACGCTGCCGGCGATGCTCCGCGACCAAGGGTATGCCACGGCCTGCGTCGGCAAGTGGCACCTCGGCTGGGACTGGAACGCGATCCGCCGGCCGCGGACGCCGCCGAAGTCGCTCGAGCACGGCGACTTCGACTGGACCAAGCCGATTCCCGACGGCCCGCTCGCCCACGGCTTCGACACCTACTTCGGCGACGACGTGATCGACTTTCCGCCGTACGCATGGATCGAGAACGACCGCGTGGTCGAGGCTCCCGACGCCACGCTCGACAAGCCCGCCGGCAGGCCGAAGGAAGGCGAGTGGGAATGCCGGGCGGGGCCCGCGCGGAGCGACTGGGATTTCTACCGCGTCCTCCCCACGCTCACTAGGCGGGCTGAGGACTTCGTCCGCTCCCGGCAGGGCAACCCGCAGCCGTTCCTCCTTTATTTCCCGCTGCCGTCGCCCCACGCACCGATCATCCCGAACGATGAGTTCGACGGCCGGTCGCGGGCCGGGCCGTTCGGCGACTTCGTGGCGCAGACCGACGACGCCTGCGGCCGCGTGCTCGCCGCGCTCCGCGAGACGGGTCTCGACGCGAACACGATCGTGGTGTTCACGGCCGACAACGGGGCGGAGCAGTACGCCTACGCCCGCGACGCCGCCTTCGACCACTGGTCGTCGGCACCGTTCCGCGGCATCAAGCGGGACCTCTACGAGGGCGGGCACCACGTGCCCTTTCTGCTCAGGTGGCCGAGCGTGACGAAGCCGGGTTCGGTGTCGCACGCGCTCGTCTCCCAGGTGGACCTGATGGCCACGCTCGCCGCGGGGGTGGGCTACGACCTGCCGGCCGACGCCGCCGCCGACTCGCACGACCTGCTTCCCTGGCTCACCGGCGGGGTGGCCGAGCCGCCCCGGACCACGATCGTCCACAACACCAACCCGAATCGCTACGCGATCCGCCACGGCGACTGGCTGCTCGTCGATGGCGAGACGGGGGTAATGGAGCCGAAGAAGCGGTCGGCCCCCGCTGCCTGGAACGAGAAGCACAGCTACCCGCCCGAGGATGGCCAGCCCGTCGAGCTCTACGACCTGAGAAAGGACGTCGGGCAGCGGCACAACCTCGCCGCCGCGCATCCGGAGCAGGTGGCCGAACTCCGCGGCCTGCTGAAGCAGACCCGCGAGACGGAGCGGTCGGCGCCGGCCGCGGCGTCGGATGCATGCCGGAAGCCGAACGTCGTCTTTTTCCTGTGCGACGATCTTGGCACCGGCGACCTCGGGTCGCTTGGGTCGAAGGACATCCGCACGCCGAACATCGACGGGCTTTTCGCGCGGGGCACGCGGCTCTCCCGGCACTGGTCGGGCTCTGCCGTCTGCGCGCCGAGCCGCTGCGTGCTCATGACGGGGAAGCACCCAGGCCACGCCGTCGTGCGCAGCAACCGGCAGGCGAAGCCCGAGGGGCAGGCCCCGATGCCGGCCGGCACGGTGACGCTCGCAAAACTCTTCCAGGACTCGGGCTACGCGACGGGCGGCTTCGGCAAGTGGGGCCTCGGGGCCCCTGGAAGCTGGTCCGACCCGATCGCCTGCGGCTTCGACGATTTCTTTGGCTACAACTGCCAGCGAGAAGCCCATTCCTACTATCCGGATCATCTCTGGAGCGGCCGTGAGCGGGTCCCGCTCGATGGAAAAAGCTATTCGGCCGACCTGATCGCCGAGCGGCAGTTGGCGTTCATCAAGGCCAACGCCGGCAGGCCCTTTTTTCTGTACGTCCCGACGACGGTGCCGCACCTCGCGCTGCAGGTGCCCGATGACGAGCCGTCGCTTGCACACTACGAGGAGCACTTCGGCGACGAGTCGCCCTATCTCGGCGGGCGGGGGTACGTGCCCTGCCGGCGGCCGCTGGCGACGTATGCCGCAATGATCACGCGGATGGACCGCGAGGTCGGGCGGATCGTGGGGCTGCTCGACGAGCTGAAGCTTGCCGACGACACGATCTTCGTCTTCTCCAGCGACAACGGCGCCGCCCGCCCGGGCACCGGCGGCATCGACACGGCGCGGCTCGCGAGCAACGGGATGCTGCGGGACTGGAAGGGTTCGCCCTACGAGGGTGGCTTGCGGGTGCCGACCGTGGCGGTCTGGCCCGGCACGATTCCGGCCGGGAAGTCGATCGACGCACCGACCGGGTTCGAGGACTGGCTGCCGACGCTCCTCGATCTCGCCGGCCTCCGCGGCGCGATTCCCGCGGGACTCGACGGCATGAGCCTCGCTCCCGCGCTTCGCGGTGAAGCGGAGCCGCCGCCGGACCGTGTGCTCTACCGGGAATTGACGGAGGGGCAGTGGCAGGCGGCCGTCGATGGGCGATGGAAGGCGATCCGCAGGGCGGCCGGCAGGATGGAGCCGCGGCAGGCGGCGCCGACGGAGCTTTATGACCTTGCCGCCGACCCCTCCGAGTCGAAGGACCTCGCCGTCGCGCATCCCGACGTGGTCGCGAGATTGGAAGCGATCCTCGACCGGGAGCATGTGGCCGATGCCGCGTGGCCGATGCCGTTCGCCGCCGCCCGTGCGACGCCCGCGCCTCGGGAATAGCGGCCCAACATCCTTTACATCATCGTCGACGACCAGTCGCCGTTCGATTTCAAGGTCTACAACCCCGTCTCGACGCTCCACGCGCCGGTGATCGAGCGGCTCGCCACGGAGGGCATGGTGTTCGACGCGGCCTACCATATGGGTTCGTTCTCCGGGGCCGTCTGCGTGCCCAGCAGGCACATGGTGATGAGCGGCCGCTCGGTCTGGCATCTGCCGATCGGGCCCGGGGGCATAACTTGCCCTCCGGACATTGCCGAACGCACGATTCCCGCCGTCTTCAATCGTGCCGGCTACGACACGATGCGGACCTGCAAGCAGGAGAACTGCTACGAGGCGGCGAGCGCGCAGTTCACGCTGCGGCACGACGCGCGAGACGGCTCGCCGGAGCTGCTGGCAAACTACGGCTCGACGAACCACACGGACCGCACGTCCCCCCCGGCGGCCGACCCTCGGCAGCCGCCGCTACCGCCCAACTGGCTGCGAAAGCATCCGTTCGACAACTCCCACCTCGACGTCCGCGACGAGGTTGCGGTGAGCGGCGTGTGGGACCGCCGCGACGAAAGGACGATCCGCAACGAACTTGGCCGCGAGTATGCCTGCAGCGAGAACATCGACCGCCAGATCGGCCGCGTGCTCGACACGCTCAAGGCGATGGGCGAACTGGAAAACACGTGGATCTTCTACACATCCGATCATGGGATCGCGATCGGCCGCCACGGTCTCCAGGGCAAGCAGAATCTGTACGAGCACACCTGGCGGGTGCCCTTCATCGTGAAGGGGCCAGGCGTGAAGCCGGGGACCCGTGTGCCGGGGTACATCTACCTCGGCGATTCGCTCGCCACGCTCTGCGACATCTGCGGCATCTCCCCGCCGGAGACGAACGAGGGGAAGAGCTTCCTGCCAGTGCTCGAGGGGAAGACGCAGGCCGTCCGCGACGTGCTCTACGGCGTCTACTGCGGCGGGCGGAAGCCTGGAATCCGGAGCGTGCGCCTGGGGGACTGGAAGCTGATCAAGTACGAGTCGCCCGAGGGTGGGCTGCATACGCAGCTGTTCAACCTCGCCGACAACCCACACGAACTGCTCGCGGAGCACCACGATCCCGCCGTGGCCAGCTCGCTGCCGGCCCCGCCGGCGGGCCATCAGAAGAATCTCGCCGACGACCCGGCGCACGCCGCGAAGCGGGCCGAGATGGAGGCCCTGCTGCTGGCCGAGATGCAGCGGCACGACGATCCGTCTCGATTCTCCGACCAGCCCCGAAAGGATGCCGTGCCGTGATCATGGGCACTCCACATATCCCGTTGTTCATGGCCGCGCTCGCAGCGTTCGCCCCTGTGGCGTTGGGCGCGGCCGTCGCCGTCCCGCCCCCCGCGTTTTTGCCGACCCGGCCGATCACCGTGGCCGATCTGGCGACGCTCACCGAGAAGGTGCCGCGTCGCGCGAGGACGGTACCTGCTGTCGCGACATAAGAAGGCAACCTGCGTCGGCCCGGGCCGCTCACGAAAGAACACGCGGCCGGGGCGCTATCCCCACGACACGCCTGCCGCCTAGCGAACCGTGCGGGATCGCCGTCTCGATCGCGGTGATGCGGGTCATCGACGACGGCGGCGGAAGGCCCACGCGGCGGCGGCGATGCCGATGCCCGCGAGGGCGATGCTGGCCGGTTCGGGAACCAGCACGATGTTGCCGGTAGCCGTCGAGAACGTCCATTGATTCGCGCCGCTGCCGCTGGTGTACGT
>CAMBPQ010000086.1 GCA_945869735.1 Planctomicrobium piriforme | reverse complement strand
CGCCGCGGCGCCGGAGCGGCACTGGCTGACTCACCGAACGGGATGACAGGGACGGCGGGGGACAGCGATGCGAAAACGCATCGTGCCACACTCCACGTGGGGCGGCCGTCAGAAAACGTTACGCGGGCGGCATGCCGCAGGGCCCAGGCCGCCGCGCCCCCCGCGCACGGCGTCGCTCGCGAGGCTTGCCACCGATGGCCGGGCCTGCCGCCTGGGAACCGACACTTCGGCGATCCCGTGTTTTCGATGAGGCGAGGCTCCGCTTCGCGGCGATATACTCTGGGTTCCGTCCCCGTCTTGGCAGCACCCATGCCCCTTCCCCGACGCAATCCTTTTTATCCGCTGCTCGGCATCGTGGGCGTGGTGTTCACGATCACGGCGGCGAGTTACTGCCTTTCCGTGCTCCGCAGCGTCCGCCCGGAAACCGCGGCCGACCGGGGTTCGCATCCGCTCGAGCGGATCATGGACCGCCACGGCACGGCCATCCTGACTGCCGAACTGGCCATGCTGGCGATCGCCACGTTCGGTGCCATCGCGCTCGACCAGGCCGCAGACGAACGGACGAAGGCAGACCGTGCCGAGAAACAAGCCCGCCTCCAGTCCAACGCCGAGTCTGAGCCCGACGACGGCCGCGGTGCCCCGTGACGGCGTCGGCCGCGTCGACGATCGCCCGGCTGCGGGAGCAGATCCGGCACCACGATCGCAAGTACTACGTCGAGGCCGCCCCGGAGATCACCGACCGCGACTACGATCGCCTCGTCGACGAGCTTCGCGACCTTGAATCACGGCATCCCGACCTCGTCACGCCCGACAGCCCCACGCAGCGGGTCGGCGACGAACCGGTGCCCCAACTGCAGCCGGTCCGCCACCGCGTGCCGATGCTGTCGATCGACAACACGTACAGCGCCGACGATCTCGCCGTGTGGGGAAAACGAGTGGAGAAGCTCCTCGCCGAGGCGGGCGTCGCCACGCCGGTCGAGTGGGTGCTGGAGCTGAAAATCGACGGCGTGGCCGTGTCGCTCGCCTACGACGCGGGCCGGCTCGCGCTGGCGGCCACGCGGGGCAATGGCGTGGTGGGCGACGACATCACCCACAACGTCCGCACGATCCCTGGCGTGCCGCTCGTGCTCGACCTCGAACGACCACCGGAATCGATCGAGGTTCGCGGCGAGATCTACATGACCAACTCCGATCTCGTCGCGCTCAACGAGACGCAGGCGCAGGCGGGGCTGGCACCGTTCGCCAACACGCGCAACGTGGCCGCCGGCAGTATCCGCCTGCTCGACCCGCGGGAGTGCGCCGCCCGGCCGCTGCGGTTCTTCTGCCACGGCGTGGGAGATTCGACCGGCCTCGGCGCCACGTCGCAGACCGACCTGCTCGCCTGGGCGGTGACCGCTGGGCTCCCGGTGGCCCCCGGTACGCAGGTGTTTGGTTCGATCGACGCGCTTGTGGAGCGTGGCACCGAACTCATCGAAGAACTTCACGCGCTCGACTTCGAGGTCGACGGCTTCGTCGTGAAGGTCAACCGCTTCGATCAGCAGCGGCTGCTGGGCGCCACGGCCAAGAGTCCGCGCTGGGCGATCGCCTGGAAGTTCGAGAAGTACGAGGCCACGACCACGCTCACCGGCATCCGCGTGCAGGTGGGCCGCGGCGGCACGATCACGCCGGTGGCCGACCTCGAACCGGTGGAACTTGCCGGCACGACCGTCCGCCGGGCGAGCCTCCACAACGCCGACGAGATCGCCCGCAAGGACATCCGCATCGGCGACGTGCTCGTGGTCGAGAAGGCGGGCAAGGTGATTCCGCACGTGGTCCGAGTCGAGAAGCACCTTCGGAAGGGGCGGCTTCCGGCCTGGGAGTTTCCGACGCACTGCGCCGAATGTGGCACGCCGCTGGTGAAGGACGACGACGGTGTCTATATCCGTTGCCCCCACGTCGACTGCCCGGCCCGAGCGCGGGAGCGGCTGCGATTCTTCGCCTCGCGCAATGCGATGGACATCGAGGGCCTCGGCGACAAACTCGTGGAGCAGCTTGTGTCGACCGGCCTCGTGAAGGACTACGCCGACCTCTACACGCTCGCGGCGGAGCAACTCGAGTCACTCGAGCGCATGGGAAAGAAGTCGGCTACCGCGCTCGTCGACGCGATCGCGAAGAGCAGGTCGCGGGGCCTCGTGCGGGTGCTCAACGCATTGGGCATCCGCCACGTCGGTCCGCGGGTGGCGACGCTCCTCTGCGAGCGGTTTTCCTCAATCGAGAAACTCCAGGCCGCTTCGGCGGACGACCTTGGTAACGTGCCGGAGATCGGTCCGATCATCGCGGCGAGCGTCCACGAGTGGCTCGCGAGCACTCATGGTCGTCGCGAGATCGACGGCCTACGGGACGCGGGTGTGACCCTCGACGTGCCGGCCTCGGAACGCGTGTTGAGTGGTCCGCTCACCGGCCTGACACTCGTCGTCACCGGCACGCTCCCCGGCTTCTCTCGGCAGGAGGCCGAGGAGGCGATTCGCAAGGCCGGCGGCCGCGCCTCGGCGAGCGTCTCGAAAAAGACCGACTACCTCGTCGCCGGCGAGGAGGCCGGCAGCAAGCTCGCCACCGCCAAGAAACTCGGCGTCGCCGTGATCGACGAGGCGGCGTTCAGAAAGTTGCTCGCCGGCGAGTAGAGCGCATCGGCCACCCTCTCGAACGATCTGGCGAGAGTGCCGCCGACCGCCATGGGACCGGCTGGATCGCGGCCTACTCAGGCTGCACGTGCCGTGACGTACCGGATTGCCACACTTCGGCGAGCGGCACCGCGAAGATCGCCATGGCAACGCCCCACAGCGGCTCCCCCGCGAGGATGCCGACGAGCGGCCACGCCACGAGGCCAATCCGCGCGATCGTCCGCTGTGTGGCGGAGAACCAGAGGCCTAGTGAAAACAGGATCTCGAACGCCACGATCGCGTGCGTCACGAGGTTCATCAGGTATTCCGACCCGGCGTAGAGCGGCGTGAGATCGACGACGCGGGAGGCCCGCACGGCCAGCCACCATGCGGCGGTGCCGTCCCACCACGTGTCGCCCCTGAGTTGGGCGAGGACTGCGGCGACCGTGATCGCCGACGCGTAGACCTGCAGCAGGCCGAGCGACACGCGGGCCCACGCCGAGGCCGGGAGAGGCCGACCGCCGGCACGCTCGGTGAGGCAGCGATCGATGGAGAGGGCGCGGCCGCACGGGCCCACGGCCAGACACCAGAGCAACACGGCGAGGCAGTCGTCGGCGGGGCCCACGAGCATCGGGCCGCGGTGCAAAAGCGATGCCCAGAGCACGGCCGACACGAGCGCCGCGATGCGCGAGCCGATGCCCAGGAAGAGCGCGACAAATGCCACCACGGTGGCAACGAAAAGAATCTGGAGCGCCGCGGCACTCGTCGCCTGGTCGAAGAGCGAGAAACCAAACCGTGGCCGCCACTCCGCGGCCACATCTTGGGGAATCATGCCGCCGGGGCCGAACCACGCCTTGAGGTCGCCCGCGTAGCTCCAGAGCAGGAGGAGGCCAAGGGCCGCGGCGAGGATGCGGACAACCGCGAGCGGCCGTGCATCGGCCGGGGCGAACCAGAACCGCGTCCAGGTCTCGCCGATGCCGGCAGTCTCAGACGACGGGTCATCGACGGGCCGCGATGTCATGGGGCAGCCTCGGCGTCGCGAGGTGTGGGCGGCTTTACGAGCGGGGCCAGTTCGCTCTTTGCCTCGTCCTTGATGAGCTGCAGTTCGCCGCCGACCAGCCGCACCCGAGCGTCATACACCTGCTCCGCCACGCCTGTATCGGCGGCCCCGGTTCGCGCGGGGAGCGGCTGACGCAACACGCGAACGACGACATCCTCCACGCCGAGGTCATCGAAACCGCCTCGCCCAACGCCCGCGGCGACGACACTCCCGTCGCCGTCCGCCTCCCCCATCGCGATCGCACGGGCCAGCCGTCGCCACCGCGCGGCCTGCTCACCGCGCCGAACGCCGGGAAAGGAAAGCGGCTCGGCCTCAGGCGAATCGCGGCTGGTAACTTCGAGTTCGTGATCGGCATCGTCGGGCAGCCCGTACGTGAGCCGCGTGTCGAAGCCGAGGTCGAGCCACGCAGCCGCGAGCAGGGGGGAGAAGAGCCGCGATTTGATCGTTCCCAGGAGGGCCGACGAGCCGCTCAGGGAGTTCGTGGCGATCGCAAGCCCCAGCCCCACGAGCATGAGGGAGATCGCGACGGTGGCAGCCGCCTGAAGGCCGTCCGACAGACTCCCCGGCGAAGGCACGGTGCGGCTGGCGTTTTTTTCCGGTCCCATGCGGGCCAGTGTGCTCTGCATTCATGGCGGTCGCCAGTGCCGAGGAATCCCGCGGGGCGTGAAGCCTTTCGCCCGACGCCGACCGTTCGCGTTGACACGTCTGCCGGGGGGCGATACGGTTGAAGGCGAAGTTTTGCCTCGGCCCGCGGCTCCGCTTCGATCGCCCTGCACGGGTTTCCGCCCAACAAGGGGGATTAGCTCAATTGGGAGAGCGTCTGGCTGGCAGCCAGAAGGTCAGGGGTTCAAATCCCCTATCCTCCATTTTTCGATCGAAACGATGGCTGCGGCCGAGGCGACCCAGGGCGAGCTGGCTTGGCTCGACGGGCAGTATCTCCCGCGCGGCGACCTCACCGTCCCGGTAGGTGATGCCGGATTCGTGCTTGGTGCCACGGTCACCGAGCAGTTGCGAACGTTCCGCGGACGGCTCTTCCTCCCCGAGGACCACGCCCGCAGGCTCGGTGAATCGCTGGCGGTCGTCGGCATCCGACTTCCCTGGTCGCTCGACGACCTGCTGGGTGCCGCGGCCCACATCGCAGTCTATAACCACCGGCTCGCGGCCACTGCTTCGCCCGGTGATCAGGGCCCCGATCTTGGGCTCGTGATCTTTGTCACTCCCGGCGATCTCGCCGCCCAGCACGGCGGCCACGGCGGCGAACCCCGGGTGGCGATCCACTCGTTTCCGCTCGCCTTCGGCATGTGGGCCGACGCCTATGATCGCGGCGTGTCGTTGCGCACCGTCGCGATCCACCAGGTGCCCGAGTCCTGCTGGCCTCTGCGGGCCAAAGTTCGCAGCCGGCTGCATTATTTTCTCGCCGACCGCGAGGCTCATGCAATGGAGCGCGGCGCGAGGGCGGTGCTCGCCCACGCGGATGGCCGGATCAGTGAGACATCAACGGCCAACGTCGCGATCGTCGTGAACGGACGGATCGCCACCCCTCCCACCAGCGACGCGCTCGGCGGCGTGAGCCTCGCCTGCGCGAGGCGGCTGGCCGCGTCGCTTGGCATCGCGTGGCAGGAACGGACACTCGCCGCGGCAGACCTCGCCGCCGCCGATGAGCTCCTCCTCACCTCCACGCCAAACTGCATCCTGCCCGCCACCCGGTTTGACGGCCGTGCGGTCGGCTCCGGCGAGCCGGGGCCCGTGTTTCTCGCGATCCTCGCCGCATGGAGTAGGCTCGTGACGCTCGACATCGCGGCACAGGCTCGCAGCGCAGCACACCGACTGACGACCACGGCCTCGGCGAGGGTATCCCCGTGACTTACCCCATTCCCGCCTCTAATGGCACTGCCAGCTTCCCCGCCCGCTACGACATCCGGCATGCGACGACCTACCGCTATTCGGAGTCGGTGCCGGTCTGTCACAACGAGATTCACCTCGTGCCCCGGAGCCTACCGGCTCAGCGGCTGTTGTCGACATCCCTCCAGGTCGAGCCGCAGCCCGCGCAACTGGCGACCCGCGTCGATTATTTCGGTAACACCGTCGGCCTGTTCTCAATCGACGAACCACACGAGCGGCTGGTCGTCACGTCGACGAGCCGGGTGGAGATCGATCCACCCCGCGATTGGCAGTCGTTCGAATGGTTGCCGTGGGAATCGCTTCGCGACCGCCTCAAGCACGACATCGACCCCGTGACCCTCGACGCACGGCAGTACACCTACGACTCGCCGCTCGTCCGCGGGTCGCCGCGGCTCGCGGCCTGGGCGGCTGCGTCCTTCACACCGTCACGCCCATGGGCCGAGGCGGTCGTCGACCTCACGCGGCGAATCCACCGTGAGTTCGCCTACGATCCCACCGCCACGACGACGAGCACCCCTGTAGAAGAGGTCTTCGGGCTCAAGCGGGGCGTGTGCCAGGACTTCGCTCACCTGCAGATCGCCTGTCTGCGGTCGCTCGGGCTCGCGGCCCGCTACGTCAGCGGCTACCTCTCGAACGAGCGGCGGGTGCAGGGCACCGCGGGCGACGGGGCCAACGATGCCGGCATGGTGGGCGCTGATGCCTCGCATGCGTGGCTCTCGTGCTGGGGCGGCGAGGACGGCTGGCTCGACGTCGACCCCACCAACGACTGCACTGTGGGCACGCTCCACGTGACCGTCGCCTGGGGCCGCGACTACGCCGACGTGAGCCCGATCAAGGGCGTCTGCGTTGGGGGCGGCAGCCATGCCATCCAGGTCGCCGTCCAAGTGTCCCGGATCGGCTGACGGTCCGCCGCGCAGGTTATCGGGCGGTGATCTGCCGCCCCGACATCGACGTCATATCCGACGCTCGATAGACTCGGCTGCAAGACGAACAACGCCTTATTTCGCACGGCAATTGCGGTCGTCTGCGCCATCGATTTCTGCCTGGCGACACATGCCGCCGACGCATCGCCGTGTCGCGGCGCTGACGAGGATTTTTCTCTCTTGAGGAGAGCGACTCCGCTGCACGGCGGCAGGCACCCCGCATGACGCCGACACGCCAGCAGTCGCTCGCCTACGCCTGGGCGCCGTCTCCTTCCTGCACCGCTTCGGCTCAGGGCTCAACCGCCACGCCCATCTGCGTGCCTGCGTCACCGACGGCGTCTACCAGCCGAGTCCGGACGGGCTGCCGGTGTCCCTGCCGGTCAGGCCGCTCACAGCCGACGACCTGGCCACGCTCACCGAAAAGGTCCGCCGCCGCGTGATCCACTGGTTCAAGCGTCTGGGCTTCCTCGACGCCGATGCGGCCGCCGACATGCTCGCCTGGAAGAAGAGAGGGTTTTCGGTAGACGCGAGTGTCCGCATTACGCTCAACGACCGCGATGCCTCCCGACAGGAAGCCTCAAGCCCGGGGAATCCGTCCGCCACCCCAACCCGCTCCGTACCACGCCCATGGTCGCCACCCGTATACCCATCGCTCGCGCTCCGGGCTTCTTGGGGTCAGCCGGGCCGCGATGAAGGAGATGAGACAGATGTCGCCGCCGCAGGTGGGGCACTCGAGCGGAAAGTCCTCCCCGACCCGCGCCATGATCCGCACATGCTGACGGGAGACAGCGCCGCGGGTCAGGAACCCAAACTTCTGGCCGTGACAGAGGGCTCACCCGTCAGGCACCTTCGCGAATCCACGTCACGTGGGGCGAGCCGCCTCCTTCGACAGCTGCGCCCTTGATCAACTCCGACACGTAGCGGAGTTGTTTGCCCGGGCGATCGGGGTCGCGAAAGCTGTCGCCCTTCTGCAGGATCGGCAGCTGGTCTGGCATCGCGCCGAAGGCTCTCGTGCCGGCGGCCTGGCACGGATACCAATGGCCCGTGCCGGCCGCGTCGACGAGGTAAAACTCCGGGTAGCAGTGCCCCTCGACCCAGACGGTTCGCGCGGGAATCCCCTCGGCGCGGCACATCGCGACGAACAGGCAGGTAAGCTCCTCGCAATCGCCCCAGCCGTCGGCCAGGGCCTTGCGTGCACCCTTCAGTTCGCCGTTTCGATATTCGACCTTATCGCGGACCGTGTCGTAGATCGCCTCGACTTTCTTCCAGCCCCCGAGGCCAGCGGCCGTCTCCTTGGCAAGCCTGACGATCTTCGGATCCCGGGACTCGACGTAGGGACTGGGGCCGAGATGACCACGCAGCGCCCGGTCGGGCTTTTTCGGCGGCTCAAGCCCGGCGGTCGCGGTGGGGGCGAGGATTGCGGCCCGCTCCAGCTCGAACGTGACGATCGCCCTGGCCTGCTGGCCGGTCGGCAGGTCAGGGATCTCCACCACCATCTGCCGGATGTCGCCGGGCAGCATCCGGTAGCGGAGGGCCTTCACCTGGGGTGACGTCTCCTCGGCGACGACGCGGACCTTTTGTTCGGGCCAGTCGTGCGGGATGGGCAGTGTGGCGTAGATGCCACGACACGGTCCCCCCTCTGCCGTCACGACGACACCCACCCGGTATTTCTGGGTGCGGATGTCTCCGAGTTTGGGCGCGGTAGCCCCGGCGGCCTCGGTTTCGAGGAACTGGCCCCGGGCCTCCGCGAAGCAGCACGCGGCCGCCGCCAGCACCAGCGTTGCGATGATGCGGAGCCCGCTCGGGGCCGCCGCCTGGATGCCGACCATTGATTCCTCCTGTGGGGGAGCATCGACCTTCTGGCCGGGGACTCCCCAGGCACGCCGCCGGCCCACCCGGTCGGGAAACCTGCGGCGGCGGGGGAATCGTGCTCGATTGTGACGCCGGGAGCCCCCTGTTATGCTGCGTGATTCGATTCCTCGTGGCCCGCCTTTTTTCCCTCCAACCCCGTTTTTTCCCGAAACCACCCCAAGCATGGTCAACCGCAATCTCATCCGCGAACTGGAACTCGGCGACGAACTTGATCAAGAACTCGAACTCGCGATGGCCGGTGCGGCCGAAGGCGAATACTCCGTCGGCACCGCCACGCTGGCGGTCAACTCGGTGCTTGAGGGGAAGATCCTGCGGGTCGATGACGAGTTTGTGCTCGTCGACGTGGGCTACAAGAGCGAAGGACATATTCCGCGGAACGAGTGGGACGATTCCGAGCCGCCGCCCCAGATCGGCGACATCGTCAAGGTGCTCCTCGAGGAGTTTGAGGATGGCTCCCTGGAAGAGCAGCGCGGCCTGATCACGCTCTCGAAGCGGAAGGCGCGTCGGATCGAGGACTGGCTCCGTGTCATGGAGAGCGTCCACGAAAACGACGTGGTCACCGGCTTCGTCACGCGGAAGATCAAGGGCGGCCTGCTCGTCGACATCTCCGGCGTCAACGTCTTCCTGCCGGCCAGCCAGGTCGACATCCGTCGCCCAGCCGACATTGGCGACTACTGCGGCCGTTGCATCCAGTGCCTCGTGCTCAAGATCGACGAGGCCCGACGCAACATCGTCGTCTCCCGCCGCGCTCTCATCGAGCAGGAGCGGGCCGAGCGGAAGAAGCAGCTCATGGAGACGCTCGAGGTGGGCCAGATCCGCCGCGGCGTGGTCAAGAACATTGCCGACTTCGGCGCGTTTGTGGATCTCGGCGGCATCGACGGCCTGCTCCACATCACCGACATGAGCTGGGCGCGGATCGGCCATCCCAGCGAGATGGTGCAGATCGATCAGGAAATCGAGGTGCAGGTCCTGCACATCGACCGCGAGCGGGAGAAGATCGCGCTCGGCATGAAGCAGCGGACCGCCAGCCCGTGGGCCAAGGTCGCCGACAAGTATCCGGTGGGCACCGTCTGCCAGGGTGCGGTCGTCAACGTGATGAGCTACGGCGCGTTCGTGAAACTCGAGGACGGTGTCGAGGGTCTCGTGCACATCAGCGAGATGAGCTGGACCAAGCGGGTCAGCCACCCGAGCGAACTGGTCAAGCCTGGCGACGAGGTCGAGGTGGTGGTGCTTGCCATCAACAAGGAAAAGCAGGAAATCTCGCTGGGTATGAAGCAGACCCAGCAGAATCCCTGGGAGAAGGTGGCTGCCGACTACCCGACGGGAGCGATCGTCAAGGGCGTGGTGCGGAATCTCACCAACTACGGCGCCTTCATCGAGATCAACGACGGCATCGACGGCCTGCTCCACGTGACCGACATGTCGTGGACGCGGAAGGTGACCCATCCGAGCGAGATGCTCGAGAAGGGTGCTGAGGTCGAGTGCAAAGTGCTCTCCGTCGATCAGCAGCGGCGGCGGATCGCCCTGGGACTCAAGCAGATGGCCGACGATCCATGGACGACCGACATCCCCAATCGGTACAAGCCGGGCGACGTCGTGAACGGCACCGTCACGAAGATCACCAACTTCGGCGTGTTCGTTGGCCTGGAAGACGGCCTCGAGGGCCTGCTCCATATCTCGGAGCTCTCCGAGGACAAGGTGGAGAATGCCGAGGACCTCGTGAAGGTCGGTGATCCGCTCGAGGTGAAGATCCTCCGTGTCGACACCGAAGAGCGGAAGATCGGCCTCTCGAAGAAGCGGGTGGGCTGGTCGAGCGACCGCGAGGCCGCCGAGGGTCCAGGCGAGATCTGACCTTCCAGAGCGAAGACGACTTTGGTGGAGCGGGGCGGTGTGCTACCTGCATTCCCCGCGCTGGCGCTTGGGGATTCCTGACGGGAGGCAACGGGGTCGGCGAACGCTCGAGGAGTGCCTGAGCCGCGGCCCTCAGCAACGAGACTTTTGCCGCCCCCGAGCCGGCGTTCCACGTCAGTCGAATAAGCTCGAGCCGGTTTATTGAATAACCTCGAGAGCGACGATCGGCCCGATCGTGTCGCCG